>CAZVDW010000546.1:0-1504 GCA_964625645.1 uncultured Rhodospirillaceae bacterium | reverse complement strand
CGTCGACCCGGCCGCGCCGCTGGCCATGCAGTTCGTCATCCTGGAGGCGACCTTCCTCACCCTCTCGGCGCTGAACGTGGCGCTATGGGCGCTACTGATGGAGCGTATCCGCAGCCGCTTCCAGAGGCCCGCGACGCTGCGCATCCTCAACAGGATCGGCGGCAGCTTCCTGATCGGAGCGGGATTTGTGACGGCCGCCGCGCGGCGCATGGCTTGACGGCCTGGGGCGTGTCCCCGGCAAGACCATCTCACACCATGCCCAGATCCAGCCCCGCCGCCGCACCCGGCAGGCCCACATGCCGGGCCCGGAAGCCGGCCTCGCCGAGCGCCGCCAGCACCGCCTCGGCGTGCGCCCGGTCGCGCGTCTCGAAGACCACCAGCAGCGCCGTCGACTTCACCGGCATGCGGGTAAACGCGCGCTCGTGGGAGACGTCGACGATGTTGGCTTGGGCGTCGCCGATGATGCGGGCGACGTCGGCGAGGCTGCCGGGCAAATCGGGAATCTCGACCATGGCGCGGGTCAGGCGGCCTTCGCGGACCAGGCCGCGCAGGATGATGTTCGACAGCATGCGCGAGTCGATATTGCCGCCCGAGAGCACGAGGCCGACGCGGCGCCCGGCGAAGCGGGCGGGGTCGGCGAGCACGGCGGCCAGGCCGGCGGCACCGGCGCCCTCGACCACGGTCTTCTCGATCTCCAGCAGCAGCAGGACGGCGCGCTCGATCTCGGCCTCGGGCACGGCGACCACCTCGGCGACCAGCTCGCGCACCAGCGGCAAGGTGCGGCTGCCGGGGCGCGAGACCGCGATGCCCTCGGCGATGGTGGCGCCGCCGGAGGTTGCGGCCTCGCCGGCCAGGGCCTGGCGCATGGAGGGGTACATCTCGGTCTCGACGCCGATGACCTCGATATCGGGCTTGACGCCGCGTGCGGCGATGGCGCAGCCGGCGATCAGGCCGCCGCCGCCGACCGGCACCACCAGGGTGTCGAGGTCGGGCTCGGCTTCCAGCATCTCCAGCGCCAGCGTGCCCTGGCCGGCGATGATGGCCTCGTCGTCGTAAGGATGGACGAAGACCAGGCCGTCTTGCCTGGCCAGCGCGCGGGCGAAATCCTCCGCTCCGGCCAGCCCCTCGCCCTCGATGAGGATGCGCGGCGCGAAATGCTCGGTCTGGGCGATCTTCAGATACGGCGTGCCGCGGGGCATGACGATGGTCGCGGCGATGCCGAGCTCGCGGGCGTGATAGGCGACGCCCTGGGCATGGTTGCCCGCCGACATGGCGATGACGCCGCGGGCCCGCTGCTCGGGGCTGAGCTGCAGCAGGGTGTTGCGGGCGCCGCGCTCCTTGAACGAGCCGGTGAACTGCTGGTTCTCGAGCTTGAGCACCAGCGTCGCCGCGGCGATGGCGGACAAGGTGCGCGAGACGCGGCAGGGCGTGACCTCGACCGCGCCGGCAATGCGCGCGCGCGCGGCCTCGATATCGGCGAAAGTGATGCTCATCGGGGGCTTAT
>CAZVDW010000545.1:0-1638 GCA_964625645.1 uncultured Rhodospirillaceae bacterium | reverse complement strand
GCCTTGGCGGCGCCCTTGATATGCTTGGTAAAGGGCGCCTGATGGTTGGCCTTGTAGAAACGCGACGGGCCGGCATCCTCGCCCCATTCGTCGAAGATGCTCAAATTGAGGTCCCACAGATCGACCAGGCCCCGCTCGGTGGCGAGCTCGACGAATTTGACCCCTTCCTCATGCGATTGGATGCCCTCGACGCCCATCACCTGATCGACCGAGATACGCACGGCGACGGCGCATTCATGGCCGACCGCCTGTTTGACTTTTTCGAGAGACTCGAGCCAGAAGCGGGCGCGGTTCTCGATCGAGCCGCCATATTTATCGGTCCGCTTGTTGGTGAAGGGCGACAGGAACTGCGCCGGCAGCACGCCGTGCGAGCCGTAGACATAGACGATATCGAAGCCCGCCTGCACGCCGCGCTTGGCCGCCTCGACATACATCTGCTGAAGATCGAGGATGTCCTGCTCGTCGGCCTCGTGCGCATAGCTCGAAAGCGACCAGTTCGACGCCGCCTGGATCGGCGCCCGGGTCACGGCACGGGGTTCCATATTCGGCGTGCCCGAGCCCATATGCCACATCTCAAGCCCGGCAAGCGCGCCCCATTTATGCAGGCTATCGGTCAAATGCCTGAGATTGACGACGTCGCCCTCGTCCCAGATGGAGGCCAGCACATTCGGCGAAAAATCCGCTTCCGGATCGATCGAGGCGGCCTCGGCGCAAACGCCACCCCAGCCGCCCTCGGCCTTCATGGCGCGGAACGAGGCTTGCGTGCCGGGCCGATACGAGCCCGCGCCGTTACAATGGGGTACCTGATAGAAGCGGTTCTTCATGGTCTTCGGGCCGATTTGAATGGGCTCGAAGAGGATGTCGTGGTTTGGGTCGCGCGCCATTTTGTTTCTCCTTTGAGGCCAGAATTCCTGTCGATCCCTGCCGGTTCAAGCTCGCTAAATTACAGTGCCACAGAACCCAGGGCAAGTTCCAGCGGATAGCAGCGCTTGCGCCGTGCGGCGCGGCACGCTATGCCGTTCGGCGAAGGACAAACAAACTTTAAGACCCAGCCATGGCCGTCTACACCCCGGTATCGGATCAGGAACTCGCGGCATTTCTCGCCGATTACGAAATCGGCCACGCCATCTCCTTCAAGGGCATCGCCGAAGGGGTGGAGAATTCGAACTATTTTCTGCTCACCGACCTGGGGCCGCATATCCTGACGCTCTATGAGAAGCGGGTGGCGCCCGAGGACCTGCCCTATTTCCTCGGCCTGATGGAGCATTTGGCGCGCCGCGGCCTCGACTGCCCGACGCCGATTCACGGCAGCGACGGCGCCGTGCTGCGGACGCTGTGCGACCGCCCGGCGGCGATTACCAGCTTTCTCTCCGGCGTCTGGCCGCTGAGGCCGACGCCGGCCCATTGCGGGCCGCTCGGCGAAGCGCTGGCCAAGATGCATGTCGCCGGCCTCGATTATCCGGCGCGCCGCGAGAATGCGCTTTCGGTCGCCGGCTGGCGCGCCCTGTTCGCCCAATTGGAAGCGCGCGCCGACGAGGTCGCGCCGGGCCTGGCTTTGGAGCTGGCGGCGGATCTGGAAGAGCTGGCGGCGCGCTGGCCGGTGGATCTGCCAGAGGGCGTCATCCACGCCGATCTCTT
>CAZVDW010000544.1:0-8985 GCA_964625645.1 uncultured Rhodospirillaceae bacterium | reverse complement strand
GCGCGAGGCCGGCCTGCTTGGCCTTTGCGTGCCCGAGAGCCATGGCGGACTGGGGGCGGATTTCGAGACCTATTGCCTGGTCTCGGCGGAGATCGGGCGCTATTGCGGCGCCACCGCGCTGACCTTCAACATGCATGCCTGCTCGATGCTGTGGTCGGGCTCGATGACCGACGACCTCGACATGGGCGACCAGCAGCGCCGCCTTCACGGCCAGCGCCAGGCGCTGCATTTCCGCCGCGTCGTCGAGGACGGCGCGATCTATGCCCAACCTTTCTCCGAAGGCAATGCCTCGGCCGCCGGCGCCGCCCCCTTCGGCACCCTCGCGCGCAAGGTCGATGGCGGCTATGTGCTCCAGGGTCGCAAGATATTCGCCTCGCTTTCGGGCGCGGCGGACTATTACGGCATCCTCTGCACCGAGGACGTCGACGGTGCCGGGCGCAAGGACACCATCTATCTCGCCGTGCCGAAGGAGTCGGACGGCTTTACCATCACCGGGCCGTGGGACCCGCTGGGGATGCGCGGCACGGTTTCGCGCACCCTGGTGATGGAAGACGTCTTCGTCGCCGAAGAGAACGAGCTGATGCCGCGCGGCATCTATTTCCAGGCCGCCAGCCGCTGGCCGCACATGTTCATCACGCTGTCGCCGACCTATATGGGCATCGCCCAGGCGGCATACGATTTCACCGTCAAATATCTGCGCGGCGAGGTCGCGGGCATGCCGCCGGTCAAGCGCCGCCAGTTCGCCACCAAGCAGCTCGCCGTGGCCGAGATGTACGTCACGCTGGAGCAGACCCGGGCGCTGTTCCGCCGCGCCATCGCCGAGGCCCGGATCGACCCGACCAAGGACCAGCGCATGCGCGCCTGGGCGGCGCAATACACCATCATGGAGAACGCCAACGATCTCTGCCGCCTCGCCATCCGCACCTGCGGCGGCCAGTCCATGCTCAAGACCCTGCCGCTGGAGCGCCTCTACCGCGACAGCCGCTGCGGCTCGCTGATGCTGCCGTTGACCGCCGAGCTCTGCCTGGTCCGCCTTGGCACCGAGGCGCTCTACGAGCCCGGCGAGAGTGACGAGTGATGTTGAGGGCGCGGAGCCCGGTCATCGCCTTGGGGCTCCTGGCCATGACCGTGGTACTGACCCCGCCGGCCGCCGCTGGAGAGACCTTGCGCCTTGTGCTCCAGGTCGAAGAGAGCGCCGTCGATCGTTCCCTTGCGGTGCTTGAGCAACGCCTCGACGCCTGGGCTGCTGCCGACCGAGCATCTGAGGAGGCAGGTGTCGTGCAAAACATATTGGACGAGGTTTCGGGCTGGCTCAGCGGCAAACCGTACACCATTGATCGCCAGGGCAGGGACCGCATCGTCGTCACCCTGCCGCCAGGCCAAGATCCCGGCGCCATCAGGCCGATTTTGACGCGCCGCGGCGTAATGACCTTTCGGGCGGTCGCGTCGGATGTTTCCATCCGTGATGCCCGCGAGGGTCGCTTGCCCGCTGGAACGACGCTATTGCCCGAGAGGGGCAGTGGTGAAGCCGGCAATGAGCACGAGCTGGTGGTCCGAGATGAAGTCCTGGTCGATGGCGCCAATCTTGTCGAGGCCGAGGCCATGCGCGACTGGTTTGACCGCCCGGCGGTCACCATTCGGTTCGACGATATTGGCACTGAGAATTTTGGCCATGCGACGGCCAACGCTATCGGTGAACGGATCGCCATCGTCGTCGATGACGAAGTCATCAGCGCACCGGTGATCAACGAGCCTATTCTTGACGGGGTGGCTCAGATCTCGGGCGCATTCACGGTGCAGGAGGCGAATGACCTTGCGCTGATCCTGCGTGCCGGCGCGCTGCCTGCGCCGGTGACGATCATCTCAGAACAATGGCTATCGGGAGAGAGCGACGAGTGATGCGGCGCGTGCTACCATTGACGCCGGCCAGCAAGGGGGGTTCCCATGCGACGCAATCGAATTCGCCACATCGTGGTGGCTGCGGTCATGATACTCGCAGCGTCATTGCCATTGCAGCGCGCCGAGGCGCAGCAGGGCGGCATCAGCTTCCAGTACTTCGTCGAGAGCTACGGCGCCATGCAGCCGGCGGAGGTCCTGAATTTGCTCGCTTCGCTCAATCAGAACCAGCTCATGTTGCTGACGTCCTACGGCGCCTTGAGCCAGGACATCCTGCGCACCGCCTGCCAGGCGAACGCCAATATCTGGCTCTCCATCCAGGGCACGCAGGAGACCTGCCAGAGCGCCTGGTACCAGTTGCAGGAAGCGCTGCAATGGATCTCCGTCGAGCAGCTGAAGCAGAACATTCAGTCCGAGCGCGACCAGATGCTGATCGGCCTGAAATGCGCCAGCGGCGAGTTCGACCAGGCCAGCTGCAATGCCTATATGGCGACCCAGGGCGCTGTCATGACCATGCAGAACGATACCAGTCTGCGCATCATCGAGAACATGGGCAACCAGTGCCGGGTCGGCGTCGATGCGGGGTGTGTGCCGTACTAACACATGCCTGACCTCTCGACCTGGATAGAACATTGGGCGGCATTCGCGCCCGACAAGACCGCCATCGACTGCGACGGCGAACAGCTGAGCTACGCAGCGCTGGCCGGGCGCATCGGGGCACTGGCGGCATGTCTCGATGCCGGGCCGGGGGACCGCATCGCCTATCTCGGGCAGAACTCGCCGCACCTCATCGAGCTGGTTTTCGCCTGCGCCCGCCTCGGCGCCATCGCCGTGCCGCTCAACTGGCGCCTGACCGTGGCCGAGCACCGCTATGTCCTGCGGAATTCGGGCGCCCGCGCACTGGTCCACGAGCCGGGCTTCGCCGAGACGGCAGAAAGCACGGACCTCAGGCTGATCGAAGCCGGCGGTTGGGACAGCGCAGCCCTGCCGCCGCCACGCGGCGAGCCCGACAGTCGCGTGCTGATCGTCTATACCTCGGGCACCACGGGACGGCCGAAGGGCGCGGTATTGAGCCAGCGCGCGCTGTTATGCAACGCGCTCAACAGCACCGCGATGCACGACCTGAGCAGTGCCGACCGCGTGCTCACCACCATCCCGCTGTTCCACGTCGGCGGCCTCAACATCCAGACCCTGCCGGCGCTGCATGCGGGCGCGACCGTCTTCCTGCACCGCGCTTTCGATGTCGAGGCGACCTTCGCCGCCGTCGCCCGCGACCGCCCGACCCTGATGGTACTGGTGCCGGCCCAGATGCAGGCGATGCAGGCGCATCCGGCCTGGGCCGATTGCGATCTCTCCTGCCTGCGCATGGTGACCACCGGCTCGACCATCGTGCCGCACGGCCTGATCGAGGCCTTCCATGCCCGTGGCGTGCCCGTCGTGCAGGTCTATGGCTGCACCGAGACGGCACCCATCGCCAGCTATCTGCGCGTCGAGCAGGCTTTCGGCCATGTCGGCTCCGTCGGCCTGCCGGCACTCCATAGCGAGGTCCGCGTGGTCGATGACGAAGGCGGCGACGTGGCGGCCGGCGAGCGCGGCGAGATCTGGGTGCGCGGCGACAATGTGATGCGCGAATATTGGCACGACCCAGAGGCCAGCGCCGCGGCCTTCAGCGACGGCTGGTTCCGCACCGGCGATATTGCCGAGCGCGGCGAGGACGGCTTTCTCTCGGTCGTCGACCGCAAGCGCGACATGATCATCTCGGGCAGCGAGAATGTCTACCCGGCCGAGATCGAGCGCCTGCTCGCCGACGCGCCCGCCATCGCCGAGGTTGCCGTGGTCGGGCGTGCGGACGAGCGCTGGGGCGAGGTGGCGGTGGCGGTGGTGGTGCGCGGCGACCCGGCGCTGGAGGCCGACGGCGTGCTGGCATTGCTTGACGGGCGTCTGGCGCGCTACAAGCATCCCCACGACGTGATCTTCGTCGATGCCCTGCCGCGCAATGCCATGGGCAAGGTCGAGAAGCCGATGCTACGCAGCATGGTTTAAAGCTCGGAGGACAGCATGATATCGATACGCAGCGCGGCAGCCCTTCTCGTTGCCCTGGCCGTCATGGCCGCACCCGCCGCCGCGGAGACCGTGTTGCGGCTGTCGAACTGGGTGCCGCCGAGCCACGTCATCACGCGCGATATTCTGGCGCCGTGGGCCGCGGACGTGGCGCGGGTCACGCAAGGCCGCGTGCGCATCGACATGCTCAAGACCGCACTCGGCAAGCCGCCGGCCCACTACGACATCGCCCGCGACGGCCTCGCCGACATAACGATCGGTGTGCACGGCTATACGCCCGGGCGCTTCGTGCTGACGCAAATCGCCGAGCTGCCCTTTCTCAGCGACAGCGCCGAGGCCTTGTCGGTCGCCTATTGGCGCGTCCACGAGCGCTATCTGGCGCCCCATGGCGAGCATCGCGGCGTGCAGCTGCTGGCGCTCTGGACCCACGGGCCGGGCCATATCTTCAATGCCCGGCGCGAGGTGTATGGCGTGGCCGACCTCGAAGGCCTCAAGTTCCGCGTCGGCGGCGCCTCGGTCAGCCGCATCTCCGACGCGCTGGGCACGGTCGGCGTGCCGGCGCCCGCCACCAAGGCCTATGAGCTGCTTTCCAACGGCGTTGCCGACGGCATCTATTTTCCCACCGAGTCGATCGAGTTCTTCAATCTGACCCCGTTCATGCGCCACGGCACGCTGATCCCCGGCGGGCTATACAATGCAAGCTTCTTCCTGGTCGCCAACGAAGACAGCTGGCAGGCTATCGAGGCGGCCGACCGCGAGGCCATCATGGCGGTCTCCGGCGAGGTGCTGGCGAAGCGCGCGGGTATCGCCTGGGACGCATCCGACGAGGCCGCGATGGAAGCGCTGACGGCCGCCGGCACGTCGCTCAGCGTGGCGGAGACGCCGATGCTCCAGGAGCTGCAATACCGCCTCGCTTTCGCCGAGGCCGACTGGGTGGCCAATGCCAGCGAGGCCGGCGCCGATGCGGCTTTGGCATTGGCGGCGTTGCGCACGGAGATCGAGGCCTATCGCTAAGCGATCGGTAGAGGGCGCTTTCGACCGCCTGTTCCTGGCCGGCGGCTGGATCGCGGCCGCGCTTGTCTTCGCCATGATGGCGCTGACCGTCGCCGACGTGGCCGGGCGCTATCTCTTCAACTCTCCGGTGCCCGGCGCCTTCGAGCTCACCCAGGTGATGCTGGCCCTGACCATCTTTGCCGGCCTACCGTTGGTGAGCTGGCGGCATGGTCATGTCACGATCACGCTGACCGATCGCTGGTTCCCACCGGCCCTGGCAAATCTGCGCGACCGCCTGCTTGCCGGCGTCTGTGCGCTGGTCGCCGCGGTCATGGCCTGGCGGCTATGGATTTTGGCCGGGCGCCAGGCGGAGTATGGCGACCGCTTCGAGTTTCTCGGCGTGGCCCACGCCGCGATCAGCAGCCCCATGAGCGTCATGGCGGGCCTTTGCGCGCTTGCCCTGCTGCTGCGCGCCGTGCTGCCGCGGAATCGCTGAGCCCATGGATGCGATTCTGGCCGGCTTCGGCGGCTTGTTCCTGCTCATCCTGCTGCGCCTGCCCATCGCCTTCGCCATGGCCCTGGTGGGAACGCTTGGCGTCGCCGCGCTGGTGGGCTGGCGCCCGGCGCTCTCCCTGGTGCAGCAGACCACCTTCGACACCGGCCTGTCCTACGAGCTTTCCGTGGTGCCGCTTTTCGTTCTCATGGGCAATCTGGTGGCCCGCGCCGGCCTCTCGGACGAGCTTTATGCGGCCTCCAATGCCTGGCTCGGCCACCGCCGCGGCGGCCTGGCCATGGCCACTGTGCTGGCCTGCGGCGGTTTCAGCGCGATTTGCGGCTCCAGCCTGGCGACGGCGGCGACCATGGCGCGGGTGGCGATGCCGTCGATGCGGCGCTACGGCTATGCGGATTCGCTGGCCGCCGGCTCGATCGCCGCCGGCGGCACCCTCGGCATCCTGATCCCGCCGAGCGTGATCCTGGTGCTCTACGGCATTCTCTCCGGCCAGGATATTGGCCTGCTGTTCGCCGCCGGCCTGCTGCCCGGCCTGCTCGGCATCATGGGCTATATGGCGGCGGTTGCCGCCGTCACCCGCCTGCACCCCGAGCTCGGTCCGCGGGCTGAGCGCGCGGGCATGGCCGAGCGCTGGCGGGCGACACGCCAGGTCTGGGGCGTGCTGCTGCTCTTCGTGGTGGTGATGGGCGGTATCTATGGCGGCATCTTCACGCCGACCGAGGCGGCGGGCGTCGGCGCTTTCGGCGGCTTTCTCTTCGCCCTGGCGCGGCGCCGCATCGATGCCCGCGGCCTGATCGACGTGCTGGTGCAGTCGGTCGAGACCACGGCGATGCTGTTCTTCGTGCTGATCGGCGCGCTGCTGTTCTCCGGCTTCCTCAACATGGCGGGCTTACCCGACATGCTGGCCGAGCTGGTCGCCGGCATCGATGCGCCGCGGCTGGCGGTGATCGCCTGTCTGCTCGCCATCTATCTCGTGCTCGGCTGCGTGCTCGAAAGCCTGGCCATGGTGCTGCTGACCGTGCCGGTCTTCACGCCGATCGTCGCCGATCTCGGCTTCGACCTGATCTGGTTCGGCATCGTCGTCGTCGTGGTCACCGAGATCAGCCTCATCACGCCGCCGATCGGGCTCAACGTGTTCGTGCTGCGCAGCGTGCTGCCGGACGTCAAGACCGGCGACATCTTCCGCGGCGTGGTGCCGTTCTGGATGGCCGACATCGTGCGCTTGGCGCTAATCGTCGCCATCCCCGCCATCGCCCTCGCGCTGCCCGGCACGATGCGCTAGATACTCGCCATGGCCAGTTGGGACTTCATCGTTATCGGCGGCGGCATCGCCGGCATCTCGGCGGCGGCGGAGCTGGCGCGCTCGGGCCGCGTGCTATTGCTTGAGCGCGAGGAGCGCCTCGCCTACCACACCACCGGGCGCTCGGCCGCCTTCTTCACGCTCAATTACGGCAACGACGTGATCCGCGGCCTGACCGCCGCGAGCGGCCCGTTCCTGTCCGAGCCGCCGGAGGGTTTTGCGGCAGCGCCGCTGATGAGCCCGCACCCGGCAGTCACTGTCGCCCGCGGCGACCAGGATGCGGCTTTCGCGGCCAACCTCGCCGCAGCCACGGCCTCGCCATGCAGTATCGTCGAGATCGGCGCGGCCGAGGCCGAGGCCATGATCGGCGTCATGGCGCCGGGCTATATCGCGCGCGCCCACCTCGAGCCCGACGCCCGGGCCATGGACGTGGACCTCATCCACGGCGGCTTCCGCCGCCAGCTCGCCGCGCGCGGTGGCGAGATCACCTGCCATGCCGAAGTCCTTGGCCTCGAGCGCCAGGACGGCATCTGGCAGGTCCGCACCAGCGCCGGCACTTTCGCGACCCCCATCGTCGTCAACGCCGCCGGTGCCTGGGCCGATGTCGTGGCGGGTCTGGCGGGCGCGCGCCCGGTCGGGCTGCGGCCCAAGCGGCGCACGGTCATTCTCTTCGCCCAGCCGGACGGTATCGACATGAGCGACTGCCCGCTGGTGATCGACTGCGAGGAGCTGTTCTACTTCAAGCCCGATGCCGGCATGGTCCTGGCGAGCCCGGCGGACGAGACCGATTCGCCGCCCTGCGACGCCCAGCCCGAAGAGCTCGATATCGCCCGCGTCGTGCAGAGTGTCGAGACGGCGACGACGCTGCGCGTGCGCCGCGTGGCGCACAAATGGGCGGGCTTGCGCAGCTTCGTCCGCGACCGCACGCCCGTGGTCGGCCCGGACCCGGCGCTGGATGGCTTCATCTGGCTGGCCGGCCAGGGCGGCTACGGCATCATGACTTCGCCCGCCATGTCGCGCGCCGCCGCGGCACTGGCCACCGGAGACGCCTGGCCGGCCGACATCGCCGCCTACGACATCGGGCCAGAGGATCTATCCCCGGCACGGCCGGGCCTGGGAGCCTGATCTACGGATAGGCGCAGACCTGTTCTGTCACCAGCAGGAAGCCGCGGGTGTCGGCGGCGGCCATGGTGAAGCGGTGGTCGCGGTCGCTGATCACCACCGAATGATAGAGCGGCAGCGCGCCTTCGACGGTCTCGCTGCGCCCGCCCGGCAGGGTGAACGAGACGCCGACCGGCTGGGTGCGGTCGAACCAGGCCTCCTTGTTGCCCGCCGCGTCGATGCTTGGCTCACCGGCCGCGGTGACCGTAATCAGATTGCCGGCAAAGCTCACGGAAGCATTGCGGCCGTCGGAAATGGCGGTCTGCACGATGAAGCGCCGGCTTGCCACCTCGGCGCCGCAATTGGTCTCGTTGGTGGCGGCGCCGACCACGTGGGTGATGCGCTCGGCCGAGACTCCCGCCTCGAGCCTGGCGCGCACGGCGGTCATGATGTCGTAGACCTCGCCCTGGGGCACTTCCGCCTCGTAGCGCTGGCGATAGCGGGTGGCGCGTTCCAGCGCCGTCGCCCGCACGGCGATCGCCTCGTCGGTCTCGGCCCGCAGGCGCCCGTTCTCCTCGGTCATCGCGGCCATGCGCGATTCCAGCGCGCGGTTGCGGCTCTCCGCATGCTCGCCGCCCATGGTGTAGGCCCAATAGGAAATCACGCCGATGATGGCGCCATAGAACACCAGACGCACCATTGCCATGCGCCAGGCATCGCGGCGGCGGCGATCGAACCGACTGCCATGGCTATGGCCACTAAGGGTCACCGGACCGCCTCCTTCTACCGCTCGGTAAGCTTCAGCTCGATGCGCCTGTTCTGACGGAAGGCCTCGGCAGTCTCCTGGTCATCGAGCGGATGAAACTCGCCAAAGCCTGTCGCGGCCAGCCGCTCCGGCGGCACGCCACTGGCAACCAATTGGTTGGCAACGGTGATCGCACGAGCGGCAGAGAGCAGCCAGTTGTTCTGGAATTGCGGCGTATTGATCGGCCGCTTGTCCGTATGCCCGTCAATGCGCAGGATCCAGTTTACGTCCTCGGGGATCTCGGAGGTGATCTCAAGCAGCAGCGAGGCGAGGTCCGCCACCTGCCGCCGGCCGGCGGGCCCGAGGTCGGCCGAGCCG
>CAZVDW010000543.1:0-7204 GCA_964625645.1 uncultured Rhodospirillaceae bacterium | reverse complement strand
ATGTCGGGCATGATCGACGGCTTCGGGCGTCAGGTCACTTATTTGAGGGTCTCGGTGACCGACCGATGCGATTTCCGCTGCCTCTATTGCATGGCGGAAGACATGACGTTCCTGCCCAAGGCCGAGGTTCTGAGCCTTGAGGAAATGGACCGGGTAACCAGCGCCTTCATCGGCCTCGGCGTGCGCAAAGTACGCCTGACTGGCGGCGAGCCCCTGGTGCGCAAGAATGTCATGACCCTGATCCGCAGTCTCGGCCGGCATTTGGACTCTGGCGATCTTGACGAGCTTACGCTCACCACCAATGGCAGCCAGCTAGCCCGATTTGCCGATGAGCTTTACGATTGCGGCATACGGCGCATGAATGTCTCGCTCGACACGCTGGATGCAGACAAATTTGCCAAGATCACCCGCTGGGGCCGCATCGAACAGGTCATGGCGGGTCTCGCCGTGGCGAAGGCCGCCGGACTCGCCATCAAGATCAACGCTGTTGCGCTCAAAGGCGTCAACGAGCACGAGATCGACGACATGGTGGCCTGGTGTGGCGACGAAGGCTATGACATGACCCTCATCGAGACCATGCCACTGGGCGACATCGTGGGCCAGCGCACGGACCAATACCTGCCGCTATCCCTGATCCGCAAGCGGCTGAAAAAAACCTGGACACTGACCGAGTCGGATCACGTCTCGGGTGGACCCGCCAGGTATGTTCGCGTCGAGGAAACCGGACGCCGCCTGGGTTTCATCACCCCGATGACCCATAATTTTTGCGAATCCTGCAACAGGGTACGGCTGACCTGTACCGGCACTTTGTTCATGTGCCTGGGCCAGGAAGATGCCGTCGACCTGCGCACGCCGTTGCGCGCCAGCGAGACCAACGGCCCGCTTGTCGATGCCATCCACGAGGCCATCGACCGCAAGCCCAAGGGACACGACTTCATCATCGACCGGCGCACCGATCAGCCGGCGCTGGCGCGCCATATGAGCCTTACGGGCGGATAAGCGGCGTGGGCCCCTGCCCTTGAGTGCGCGCAAGCTCGCATTCGTCGCCACCGACAACGCCGAGGCCCAGGCAGCCCTCGGCGAGCTGTCCGCTGCCTATGGTAATTCCGACCCGGAAGAGGCGGAGGTCATTGTCGCCCTGGGCGGCGACGGCTTCATGATCGAGACACTTCATCGCTTCATGGGCCTCTCGGTGCCGATCTACGGCATGAACCGCGGCAGCGTCGGCTTCCTCATGAATGTCTATGAGACCGACGGCCTACCCGAGCGCATCAGCTCGGCCGAGGAGTCATTGCTGAACCCGTTGCATATGTGCGCCACGGATACGGAAGGCCATGTCGTCGACGCGCTGGCCATCAACGAAGTATCGCTGCTGCGGCAAACGCGCTACGCGGCGCATCTGGCTGTCTCGGTGGACGGCCGGACGCGGCTTGAAGAGCTCGTCTGCGATGGTGTGATGGTGGCAACGCCCGCCGGCAGCACCGCCTATAACCTATCCGCCCATGGGCCGATCCTGCCATTGGGCTCGCGCCTGCTGGCGCTGACACCGATTTGCGCCTTTCGGCCCAGGCGTTGGCGCGGCGCCCTCTTGCCCGAGGCAGCAACCGTGGTGGTCGACATTTTGCGCGCCGATCACCGTTCGGTCAGCGCGACAGCCGATTTTACAGAAGTTCGCAACGTCGTTAGGGTCGAGGTCAGGCAAGATACCGACAGACAGCTGCGCCTGCTGTTCGACCAGGAGCACAATTTGGAAGAGCGAATCCTGCGCGAGCAATTCGTGCCCTAGACGGCCTTGGACCAAGGAGACGGCAAGAAATGGACTTCACGACCTGCCACGCAGTGGTAACCGGCGGCGCATCCGGGCTTGGCGAGGCGACCGTCGCGCATATCGTCGCGGCCGGCGGCAAGGTGACGATAATTGACCGCGATGCGGCACGCGGTGCGGCCAGCGCGGCAAGGTTCGGCGACAGCGCTCGTTTCGGCGAGTTGGACGTGACCGACGAACAAGGCATGGTCGACGCCATTGCGGCCTCGGTCGGAGCCTTCGGCCCGTTGAGCCTGGCCGTGGCTTGCGCCGGTATCGGCACGCCGGGGCGCATCCTCGGCCGCAAGGGGCCGCTGCCGCTCGAGACATACAGCAACGTCATTAACGTCAACCTGATCGGCACCTTCAATACGATGAAGGCCGCCGCCGACGCCATGCAGTCCAATGAGCCCGACGAGGACGGCTCGCGCGGCGTGGTGGTCTGCACCTCGTCGGTCGCCGCCTATGAGGGCCAGGTCGGCCAGGCGGCCTACGCCTCGTCCAAGGGCGGCATCGTCGGCCTGACGATTTCCGCCGCCCGCGACCTGGCGCAGTTCGGCATCCGGGTGATGACGATCGCGCCGGGTCTGTTCCTGACGCCGCTGATGGAAGGTCTCCCCGAGGACGTCCAGGCCTCGTTGGCCGCCGCAACGCCGTTCCCGCAACGCCTCGGCACCTCAGAGGAGTTCGCCCGCCTGGTCGGCACGATTTACGAGAACAACATGCTCAACGGCGAGACCATCCGCCTCGACGGCGCCGTGAGATTGGCCCCGCGGTAGAATCTTTACCTGCCTGCGAAGGGCAACTCGATCCAGAAGGTGGTGCCTTTATCGGCCACACTGTCGTAGCCGATGCGCCCGTTCATGCGCTCGACCAATTGCTTGGTGACCGTGAGGCCGATACCCGTTCCTTCGATATCGGAATTCTCCGCGCCCAGGCGGTCGAAAGGCTGGAAGACGCTTTCCCGGCGGTCGTCGGGAATGCCGATACCGGAATCGGCAATGGATAGGCGCAGCATCTCATCCTCCGCATCACCCATATCCACGGTCACGCTGCCGCCGTCGCGATTGTATTTGGCGGCGTTCGACATCAGGTTGAGCAGAATCTGCATCAGCCGCGAGCGGTCGGCCCTGACCGGGCGCTCGATACGGTTCCTGACACTGACCTCGAGCGATCGCTTCTCCGCCACCGTCTTGATCATGGGCAGGCAGTGGTCGACCATATCGGGCATGGAGATCGCCTCCCACGACATGCGCACCTCGCCGGCCTCGATCTTGGCCAAATCCAGGACCTCGTTCACGAGCTCGAGCAGATGCCCGCCACCGTCGAGGATATGACCGACGAACTGCGACTGCTCGTCGCTCAAGGGGGTGTCGGAGAAGTCGGCCAAAAGCTGGGAGAAGCCGAGAATGGCGTTGAGCGGCGTGCGCAGCTCATGGCTCATCGCCGAAAGAAACGCCGTCTTGGCCTTGCTCGCTTCCTCGGCCTGTCGGCTAGCCGTCTGCAATGCCTTCTCGACCCGGCGGCGTTCGCTGACATCACGAATGATTGCCGTAAAAAACCTTTCTCCACCGAGTGACCAATCCGAATAGGACGCCTCCATGGGAAATTCCGCGCCGCCCTTGCGCAGGCCCCTGGCTTCAATCGTGTTGCCGATAAGGCCGGCGCCGTCACCGTCGAGCACATCTTTGAACAAGACTGTATTCGCGGCCTGGTAGCGCTCGGGGCAAAGCAGCAGGAACGGCTTGCCAAGGGCTTCTTCAGCCGGGTAGCCGAAGATCTTCTCGGCACCGTTGTTCCAGAACGTTATGGCCGCCTGGTCGTTGACGGAGACGATTGCTTCCTTGGCCGATTCCGAGACCTTGCGGAATCGTTCCTCGCTCTCGCGGAGATGGTGCTCGACTTCGTTTCTCAGAGAGACATCGCGAATGACGGCCGTCAAATATTGTTCCTCGCCGGCATGCCAAGCCGCCACCGATATCTCGACGTCGATCTCTCTGCCGTCCTTGGTCAACGCCTCCGTGTCGACAGTGCTGTCGCCATCGCTGCTGCATTCCCGGCTCGACAGAAGTTGCCTGTATCCAGAACCGTCCTTCTTGCGGTGACGCTCCGGTACCAGCTCGGTACTCTGGTGGCCAAGAATTTCGGACGCGCGATAGCCGAGCATTCTTTCTGCCGCCGCATTCCAGAAGATAATACGCCCGTCTGCGTCGGAGGTGACAATGGCGTCTTTCGCGGTCTCGACGACGGCGCGGAAACGCCTCTCGCCGGTTTCCAGGCGCGAGACGACGGAACTCAGATCTCGCGCCCGCCTGAGACGCGCGAGTATCAGGGCCAGCACCTCAGTAGGCGGCTGTGTTTTCCTGATGAATTCGTCGCCGCCGGCCTGCGTCGCGCGAAGCCAAGCCTTCTCGATATTGGAGCCGGAGAGAAACACGATGGGGATCTGAACGAAGGCGCGGTCCTGACGGATTGCGGCCGACAGCTCGAAGCCCGTGCAGCCCGGCATCATGATATCCATGAGGATGATGTCCGGCCGCATCTCGCGCAATGGCGTCATAACCTCCAGCGCATTGGTCACGACTGCGGTCTCGACACCGGCATGGCCCAGCAAGGAGGCGTAGAACTCGGCAATCTCGGGATCGTCATCGACGATCAAGACGCGGTATTTGTCAGGCGAATCCGCTGCCGTAAGGCGATCGAGAATATCGAGCAGATCGATCAGGTTCACCGGCTTGACCAGGTACCCATCGCAGCCCGCGCGAACCGCGGCTATCCGCGCTTCGAGATCACTGCGCACGGATAGGAAAATCACCGGACAATCGATCAGCCCCTCATCCTTCAACGCCTGTACCGTCCGAATGCCGGCATCACGGCTGTCGGGAAAGACAATATCCATAAGAACGGCCGCCGGGCGGTTTCGCAGGATGGCGTCGCTCAATTGCGCATGGTCCGCCTCGACCACCGTGGTAAAACCGAAATTCCGAAGCTGGGCGGCCAGGACATCGGTCAGGGCAGAATCGTCATCGACAATGAGCACGGTCTGCGAAGCGCCCGAGCGCAGGTCGACGGGGCCACGTGTGATTCCCAAAGTGGCGACATCCACGACCAGCTCGGTGGTCGACGCCCGGTTCCTGCCTTCCAGATCGCTAAGATTCCTAGCAAGCGCGGCGATGTCTTCCGGTGTCAGTGGCTGCGCCCTGGCCAAAAGCTCCTTGGCGAAGACTTCCAGCTTGCTCGCCGCCTCGGAAATGTCAGGAAAGCCGAGGGTGGCGCCGGTGCCGACCAGAGTGTGGCAACGCACATGCAGGGTTTCGAGGCTCGCTTTGGCATCGTCGAATGGGCTGCCGGCGCGCAAGGCACCGACCGCTACCGCCAATTCGCGGAAGCGCTCGCCCAATCCGGCCTTAAAGTTCTGCTGGAGCTCACCCATCTTGCGGATAAGCGCCTCTTTGACTTGGCTCATGGCAGGGAACCGGCCTCCACATCACTTCCAATGCGAGGATTGTTCAGGGTCTTTGCGCCTCGTGACATTCCGTCGCTATCAATCATCTCGCGGCTGGCACAATAGCAAATTCCAGTTGCTGATGGGGCTTTGGTATCAGCCATCGTAAACCTTTTCCCAGGCCTCTTGGACCTGCCCGGCCAAGGTCGTGGCATCGAAAGGCTTGGCGATCACGCCTTGCGCACCCATGGCCTTAAGCTCTGCGATCTCGTTCTTGAGAACTTTCGCCGTCATGAAAAGCACCGGCGTGTCCGCGAATTCCGGCGCATCACGTAGCGCGCGCAACGCCGCCGGCCCATCGACGCCCGGCATCATGACATCAAGGATTATCAGGTCGGGGCCGAAGGCATGCGCGCGCTCGACAATGCCGTCACCCGACTCGATGGTATCGACCGTGTACGCCCCGAGCGTCTCCAGCGCGAGAACCGCGATCTCGCGGATGTCGGCGTCATCTTCGGCATAGAGAATTTTTCCTAACGGCGGTGCGGTCATCTCGAATTGTTCCTTTGCGACTGCGAGTCATCCGGTTCCGGGTCGATCAACGAAGCGATGGTTTCGACGAGCTCGCGGTTGTCGGTCCGCGACTTTACCAGGGCCGCATCCACTCGTGCCGCTATGTCGGCATTCATGGCGTCGGAAGAAAAGATGACGACTGGCGTTGTCGCCTGACCGTTGCTATTGAGCATGGGCAGCAGTTCCAGCCCCGAGCCGTCCGGCAGATTGATTTCAAGAAGCACCAAGTCGAAGTGCTCGCGCGCCAAGGCTTCCCAGGCCTCCGCTAGGCTCGCCGCACCGGCAACGTCGGCGGTATCGCCAACCATGGACGTTATCACCTGAACCAGGTCGGAATCGTCCTCCACATACAGGATCCGCGGTCCTCCATCATGATGCCGGGGCAGCGCCGCTCGCAGCCGGTCGCGATCAATGGGCTTGTCGAGCCAATCGATCACGCCGAGGGCCGAGCCCTCGTTTTCGCCATGCGCCTCGGATGCCTTCACCGACACGACGATGACGGGCAGTTTCTTCGTCTTTTCGTCCACACGCAACGCATTGATCAGGGCAACCCCGTTTTCGTCCGGAAGCAGGATGTCGACGGTCATGGCCTGATAGGCATTTTCCGCCAGACACCGTCTTGCCGCTTCCGCGTTGTGGGCAACATCGACCGTATAGCCTTCCTGCTCGATCATCATGGCCATCAGCTTGGCGATGTCGGACTCATCCTCGAGAACCAGGATACGCCCCCGGCCGGTATCCGCGGGACTCGCCGATGCCGCAGCATCATCGCCTGTCGCTGGCTCCATTTTCAGCTCCGGCAGGTCGAAGAAGAATGTGGCGCCCTCTCCGGTCACGGTGTGAAAATCGATCCTGCCGCCATGCTTTTCGACAATCGCCTTGGAAATGCTCAAGCCGAGACCGGTGCCACCCTTCCGGCGGGTGTCCGAGGAATCCGCCTGCGTGAAACGCTCGAAGACCTGGTCGCGAAAAGCTTCCGATATTCCGGGGCCGCGATCAGAGACGCTTACGCGAAGCCCCGCCTCGCTGTGATCGAGCGAGATGGCGACAGTTCCGCCTTCGGGCGAGAACTTGGCGGCATTCGAGAGCAGGTTCGCCATGACCTGTGCCAGCCGATCGCCATCGCCACGAACCAGGACGCCCGCTGCGGAGGCCCGCATCTCGAACGCCACCCCATGCGTCTCGGCATAGGGCTTGTTCGCCTCCAGCGACTTCTCCACCAGGGAGGTCAGATCGAGGGGCTGGAACTTGAACTTCATGCGGCCGGACTGGATCTTCTCCATCTCGAGCAGATCGTTGACCAGATTGATCAGGCGCTCGGTGTTCTTCTGCGCCAAGCCGATCATACGCTGCGCCTGGTCAGGCATATCGCCAAGCTTGCC
>CAZVDW010000542.1:0-1548 GCA_964625645.1 uncultured Rhodospirillaceae bacterium | reverse complement strand
TGCTGGCCAGCGCGGTACAGGGCAATGACCTTGCGACCTTCCCGGATTTCCCGGCGGAAATCAGGGCGCCTGCGGGCACCACGTTCGGTGTCTCCGCCTATCAGATCAATTTTTCCGCCCAGAAGGTGCTTACCGCCGGAGACACCCCCGATGTCCTGGTGGCGATGAACCCGGCGGCGCTGAAGACCAATCTCGCCGACTTGCCCAAGGGCGGCATGCTGGTGGTCGATACCGGCTCCTTCAGCGACCGCAACCTGCGCAAGGCCGGCTACCAGGCGAATCCCGTCGAGGACGGCTCGCTCGACGCCTACCATGTCATGGAAGTGGACATGTCGCAGGCCACGCTCAACGCCGTGGCGGCAAGCGGCCTTGGCCAGAAGGAAGGCCTGCGCTGCAAGAACATGTGGGCGCTGGGCCTGGTGATGTGGCTGTTCGAGCGCAAGCGCGGACCTACCGTTGATTGGCTGCGCAACAAGTTTTCCGGCCGCGACGAAATCGCGGCAGCGAACATCGCGGCGCTCAATGCCGGCCATGCCTGGGGCGAAACGGCAGAGCTGCCCCACGGCTTCACCCGCCATGCGATTCCGCGCGCCGATATCGAGCCCGGCCTCTACCGCGCCGTGAGCGGCAGCGAGGCGCTGGCCTGGGGCCTGGCGATCGGCAGCGACCTTGCCGGACTGAAAATGATGCTGGGCTCCTACCCCATCACGCCGGCCTCGCCGCTGCTGCACATCCTGGCCGGCCTCAAGAGCCAGGGCGTAACGACCTTCCAGGCCGAGGACGAGATCGCCGCCGTGTGCTCGGCGATCGGCGCGTCCTATGCCGGCAAGCTCGGCGTGACCTCGAGCTCCGGCCCGGGCGTGGCGCTCAAGACCGAAGCGCTCGGCCTCGCCGTCATGGTGGAGTTGCCGCTCGTGCTGGTGAACTCCCAGCGCGCCGGACCATCCACCGGCATGCCCACCAAGACCGAGCAGTCGGACCTCATGCAGGCCGTCTATGGCCGCAACGGCGACACACCGCTGCCGGTCCTGGCCGCCTACTCGCCGGCCAACTGTTTCGACATGGCGATCGAGGCGGTGCGCATCGCGACACGCTACATGACCCCCGTCATCCTGCTCACCGACGGCTATCTGAGCAATGCGGCGGAACCCTGGCGCATCCCCGATGTCGACAGCCTGGAGCGCTTCCCGGTCACCTTCCGCACAGAGGTGGAAGGCTTCGAGGCCTATATGCGCGATGCGGAGACCCTGGCCCGGCCCTGGGCCATACCGGGCACGCCCGGGCTCGAGCATCGTGTCGGCGGCATCGAGAAGGAATTCGGCACCGGCAACATCTCCTACGATCCGGAGAACCACCAGCGCATGACCGATGTGCGCGCCGCCAAGGTGGCCGGCATTGCGAACGGCATCGCGCCACAGAGCGTGGTCAGCGGCCCTGCCGATGGCGGCGAGCTTGCCGTGGTCGGCTGGGGCTCGACCTTCGGCGCCATCGAACAAGCCGTGCGCGCGGCCAGCGCGGCAGGCAAGTCCGTGGCCCATATCCACTTGA
>CAZVDW010000541.1:0-1824 GCA_964625645.1 uncultured Rhodospirillaceae bacterium | reverse complement strand
CAACAAGGGAATGCCGAATCTCAATCCAGACTCGGCGCGGCCTACTGGGCGGGGGAGGGTGTGGCGCAGGATTCTATTGAGGCGGCGCGTTGGCTCCAAAAGGCGGCGGAGCAAGGCGAGATCACGGCGTTCATGATGCTCGGCAGGATGCATGCCGATGGCGAGGGCGTGCCGCAGGACTATGCCGTAGCCGCGGAACTCTACAGCCAATCGGCAGGGATGGGCGAACCAATGTCCCAGTACAGCCTTGCTTTGATGTATATTGAAGGCCAGGGGGTGCCGGTCGACTCTACCATAGCGGTAAAGTGGCTGCGTAAATCAGCGGAGCGAGGTTTCGCATCGGCTCAGCGAAATCTCGCTCTCATGTATGCCGACGGCGACGGCGCGCCGCAGGATTTCGTTGAAGCCCATATGTGGCTCAGCCTCGCTTACAAACACGGAGATTCCGCCGCCATTACCATCCGCGATCATATCGTCACGAGAATGGACGATGCACAGTTGGATGAAGCCGAGCGCTTGCTACGGGAATGGCAACCCAATCAGCGCGCCTATCTCAAGGTGCCGCGCGTCAAAGCTAATTTTTTCCGGGGTGCGAATGCTTTGGACACGGGAGATTACGATACCGCGCTGCGAGATTTTCGGCTCTTGGCGGGGCGAGGCGATGCAGATGCGCAGGCTTTGCTTGGCTATATGTATATCGAGGGATTGGGTGTCGCGCAGAATAATTCCGAAGCGGCGAAGTGGAGTCTTGAGGCGGCGCGACAGGGAAATGAATTGGCTCAGTTGAATATGGGCGATTTGTATGCATCTGGCCAGGGTGTAGAACAGGATTTTTCCGAGGCGGCACATTGGTTACATTTGTCGGCGGAACAAGGCATTCCACCGGCTCAAATGAGGCTCAGTATTTTGTACGCTCGGGGTCTGGGCGTTGCTCGCAATCTTGTGCGAGCCCTCATGTGGGCTAATCTGGCGGCATCGCACGGCGATGAAGTAGCTGTTGCGAACCGAGATCAGATTGCGGAAATTGTCTCCCCCGAACAAATCGCGGAAGCGCAACGATTGGCGACGGAATGGAAACCTAGGAAGTGAAGTTCATCTCCGTCAGGGCCAAACGGAAAATGCTATACGCCCCCCTATAGCTGCCCAAACTTCCTTCTTCTCAGCATCTTGCCGCGCCCGGGTTGCGCCAACACCTTGCCGTTCTCCACGATGATTTCGCCGCGTGAGAGCGTCATCTCGGGCCAGCCGGTGACCTGGAAGCCTTCATGCAGTTCCCAGTCCTGGTTGGAATGCATGTTCTCGTGGCTGATGGTGACTTCCTTGTTGGGGTCGAAGACGACCATGTCGGCGTCGGAGCCGATCGCAATCGTGCCTTTTTGCGGGTAGAGGCCGAAGATCTTGGCCGGGTTGGTGGAGATCACTTCGACGAAGCGCTTGCGCGTCAGGCGGCCCTTGCCGATGCCTTCGGAATAGAGCATCGGCATCACCGTTTCCAGATTCGACATGCCGGGCTGCAATGTGTCGACGGTCGATTCTTCCAGCTTCTGCTCCATCGACCAGCCGACATGATCGGTGGCGACGGTTTGCAGCACGTCGCTGTCGAGCGCCTGCCACAACACGTCCATCTGATCGGCTTCGCGGAGCGGCGGCCAGCCGACATAGCGCTCGGGGTCGGTCTTGGAATTGAAGCGCTCGCGGTCGAGATGGAGATAGATCGGGCGGGTTTCGCCGTAGACGGTCTGGCCCTTGGCGCGCGCGTCGTTGAGCTCGTCCATGCTCTCCTCGCAGGAGAGATGCACCAGATAGACCGGCGCATCGGCGATG
>CAZVDW010000540.1:0-4516 GCA_964625645.1 uncultured Rhodospirillaceae bacterium | reverse complement strand
CCGACGTTACCCAAGTGCGGGCCTGGGAGCATCCCAGTCACACGCGCTTGGTGCTGGAGATATCGGCCGAGGTCGAATTCTCGTATTTTGTCCTCAGCCGGCCGCGACGGCTGGTCATCGATTTTCCCGAGCTCAGTTTCGCCCTGACCCGCGATTCCATGGCGAACGGCCCGGTCGGCCTGGTTCAGGCCATGCGCTTCGGCCTGTTCGCACCGGGAACCTCGCGGGTGGTGCTCGATCTGGCGGGACCGGCGCGCGTCAAGACGGCGTTTGTGCTGCCGCCGGCCGAGGGCAAGCCCTACCGCTTCGTGCTCGACCTCGAAGCCACGGACTCGGCAAGCTTCGCGCAAAACGTCCGCCCCTTGCCGGCGCCGACGCCGCAACCCGTCGTGGCCGTACCGCCGATCGCGGCGGTGCCCGAGCGGCCAGGCGGCAAACCGGTCATCGTCATCGATGCCGGTCATGGCGGGGTCGATCCGGGCGCCATCGGCGCGAGCGGCATATACGAAAAGGCCATCGCCCTTGCCGCGGCACGCCAATTGGCCGATCGCTTGGCGGTGGGCGGGCGCTACAAGGTGATACTGACCCGCGACAAGGATATCTTTCTGCGCCTGCGCCGGCGCTTTGCCGTGGCCCGCCACGCCAGCGCCGACCTCTTCCTGTCGCTGCACGCGGATTCGATGGCGAATACGTCGGTGCGCGGCAGCCATGTCTACACCTTGTCCAAGACCGCGTCCGATTCCGAAGCCGCCGCACTGGCCGTCAAGGAGAACACGGCGGACATCATCGCCGGGCTCGACCTCGCGGAATATTCGCCGGAGGTCAACACCATCCTGCTCGACCTGAGCCAGCGCGAGACCAACAACCGCTCCGTCGAGGTCGCGGACCGCCTGGTCGCAGCGCTGCGCCGTGCCGGCCTGCCGTCGCTCGGCCGGCCCCATCGCCAGGCGGGTTTCGCGGTGCTCAAGGCGCCGGACGTGCCTTCGGTGCTGATCGAGCTCGGCTTCCTTTCCAATGCCGAGGACGAGGCCATGCTGGCCGATGCGACGGCCCGCCTGCCGCTCGTCGAGGCCCTGGCCGGTGCCATAGACCGTCACTTCGCGACCCGCACCGCGGCCAGGCGATAGAGGCTTTCCGCGGCCGCCTTGGTCAGGCCATAATCCCGCTTTACCTTGCAGCAGATAGAGGAGACCAATGCTGCGCACTATCGGAATGTTGTTTCGGCTTGGCTTGCTCGGCGTCGTCCTGGCCGGCGGCACGGTCGGCTATGCCGTCTACCATTACAGCAAGGATTTGCCGCCGCACGCGCAGCTCGCCGACTACTATCCGCCGACCTTGACGCGGGTGCATGCGGGTGACGGCCGCCTGCTGGCCGAGTTTGCCAGCGAGAAACGCGTCTTCGTGCCCATCGACGCGATGCCGGAGATGTTGGTCCAGGCTTTCATCGCCGCGGAAGACAAGAATTTTCACAGGCACCCTGGCGTCGATGTGCTGGGCATTGCCCGCGCCGTGGTGCAGAACCTGCGCAACGTTGCCGAGAACAAGCGCCTGATCGGCGCCTCGACCATAACCCAGCAGGTGGCGAAGAATTTTCTGCTGACCAACGAAGTATCGATCCAGCGCAAGATCCGCGAGGCGCTGCTGGCCTTGCGCATCGAGCGCGTGCTCAGCAAGGAGCGTATCCTCGAGCTCTATCTGAACGAGATCTTCCTCGGCCGCCGCGCCTACGGTGTCGCCGCCGCGGCCATCGCCTATTTCGACAAATCCCTCGACGAGCTGAGCCTGGCCGAGGTTGCCTATCTTGCCGCGCTTCCGAAGGCACCCAACAACTACCACCCCATCCGCAAGCCCGAGGCCGCGCGCATCCGCCGCGACTATGTGATCGGTCGCATGCTCGAGGACGGCTACATCAGCGCGGAACAAGTGGCGCAGGCGACAGCGGGGCCGGTGGAGGTCTTTCCCCGCGATCCGGCGCGCAGCGTTTACGCACCCTATTTCGCCGAGGAAGTGCGTCGCGCCCTGGTCGAGCGTTACGGCGAGGACGTGCTCTACGAGGGCGGTTTTTCGGTGCGCTCGACCATGGACCCAGGCTTGCAGGACATCGCCCAACGCGCATTGCGCCAGGGTTTGATCGAGTATGACCGGCGGCACGGCTGGCGCGGACCCATCGCCCAGCTGGAGATCGTCGAGGAAATCTCCTGGGTCGATGCCCTGGCGACCGTGCCGCAGCCGGCAGGTCTTGAATCGTGGCGCTTGGCCGTGGTGCGGGAGCTGACGCCCGACGAAGCCCTCATCGGCCTCGACGACGGCGCATCGGGCACCATTCCGTTTGCCGGGATGAGCTGGGCGCGGCCGTGGAAGGAGGACCAGCGTGTCGGTCCCGAGCCCAAGCGGCCCGAGGACGTGCTTGCGGTCGGCGACGTGGTGGCCGTTGCGGGGCTGCCGGTCGAAGAGCCAGAGGAGACCGCGGCGGCGGTTGGCGAGGAGGCAGAAGTTGAGCCCGAGCCGGCGGCCTATGCCTTGCGGCAAATTCCCGACGTCGGCGGTGCCATCGTTGCCATCGACCCCCATTCCGGGCGCGTGCTGGCCATGGCCGGGGGCTGGAGTTTCGACGACAGCCAGTTCAATCGCGCCACCCAGGCACGCCGCCAGCCGGGCTCGGCGTTCAAGCCATTCGTCTATTTGACTGCGTTGGAAAACGGTTTCACGCCTGCCGACATCATCCTCGACGCGCCGATCGTCATCGATCAGGGGCCGGGCCTGCCCAAGTGGAAGCCGAAGAACTATTCGAACGAGTTCTATGGTCCGTCGACGCTGCGCCTCGGGGTCGAGAAATCGCGCAATTTGATGACCGTGCGCCTCGCCAATCGGGTCGGCATGGACAAGGTCGTGGAGGTCGGCGATCGCTTCGGTATCGGCGATTTCCCGCCGGTGCTGTCGATGGCACTGGGAGCCGGCGAGACCACGCTGATGGAGCTCACCGCGGCCTACGCCATGCTGGTCAACGGCGGCCGGCGTGTCAGCCCGGCGCTGATCGAGCGCATCCAGGACCGTCACGGGCGCACCGTCTTCCGCCGCGACGAGCGCGCCTGCGAGGGCTGCGTCGAGGTGCTCTCGGAAGGGCGGCCGCCGGCACTGCCCGATTCGCGGGAGGCCGTGACCGATGCCGCCTCCGCTTTCCAGATCACTTGGATCCTCAAGGGCGTGGTGGACCGTGGCACGGGCCGCCGTATCGCCGGCCTGGGGCGGCCCTTGGCGGGCAAGACCGGGACCACGAACGAGAGCTTCGACACTTGGTTTGTCGGCTTCTCTCCCGACCTTGCGGTGGGCGCCTATGTCGGCTTCGACACGCCCCGCACCCTTGGCTCGCGACAGACGGGCTCGAACGTCGCGGCTCCCATCTTCAAGGCCTTCCTGGGCGAGGCGCTGGACGGCAAGCCGCCGGTACCGTTCCGCATTCCTAATGGTGTTCGCATGGTTCGTATCGATGCCGATACGGGCCTCTTGCCGAACCCGGCGAGCGAGCGCGTGCTGGTCGAGGCCTTCCGCCCGGGCAGCGAGCCGACCACGGCTGTCGCCGCCGCCGGGGCCGGTGGTGCGGAGCTTGGTGGCGGGGCAGCAGACGACGGGTTCGACAGCGGTCTTTACTGACGCTATCTTCCGGCCGCGAATAGGAGCGAGGGAAGCCGTCATGCGCGCGGAAATTCAAGCGGTCGTCGACGACATCGAGAAGTCGCTGGCGCTGCTGAGGAGGCATCTTTGACCCCGAGGAGTCACGGCGCAAGCTGGCGGCGCTGAACGCCCGCGCCGAGGATCCAAGCTTGTGGAACGATCCGCGCCGGGCCCAGGCCTTGATGCGCGAGCGCAACCGCCTGGAGCGGGCGCTCGAGGGATACGAGGAAATCCAGCGCGAGCTTGCCGACAACCAGGAGCTCGTCGAGCTGGCCGAGGCCGAAGACGACGAGGCTTTGGTCGAGGAGGCGTTTGCGGCCTTGCGCAAGCTGCAGCGACGCTCCGGCGTGATCGAGCTCGAAACGCTGCTATCTGGCGAAGCCGACGGCAATGACGCCTTTCTCGAAATCCATGCCGGGGCAGGCGGTACCGAAAGCCAGGATTGGGCCGAGATGCTGCTGCGCATGTATGTGCGCTGGGCCGAGGCTCATGGCCGCAAGGTGGAGTTCATCGAAGAGGTATCGGGCGAGGAAGCCGGCATCAAGCGCGCCACCGTCAAGGTCAGTGGCGAGAACGCTTATGGTTGGCTGCGTACCGAAAGCGGGGTGCACCGCCTGGTGCGCATCTCGCCGTTCGATTCCTCATCGCGGCGGCACACCAGTTTCGCCAGCGTCTGGGTCTATCCCGTGGTCGACGAGACGATCGACATCGAGATCGCCGACAAGGACCTGCGGGTCGATACCTACCGCGCCTCCGGTGCCGGCGGCCAGCACATCAACAAGACCGATTCGGCGATCCGCCTCACCCACATCCCGAGCGGTATCGTGGTGCAGTGCCAGAACCA
>CAZVDW010000539.1:0-5555 GCA_964625645.1 uncultured Rhodospirillaceae bacterium | reverse complement strand
TCTGGCACAGGGCTACGAGAAGGCCCTGGGCCTCGCCTCCCAGCGCCACGACATCATTCCCATTTGTATCAGTGATCGCCGGGAATACCGGCTGCCGGACGTCGGGCTGGTAACCCTGGAGGATCTCGAGTCCGGCGACTGGGTCACTCTCGATACGCACGACGCAGCGGTACGCGACGGCTATGCGAAGATGCGCCAGGCACGGGATACCGGCCGCCGACGCCTTTTCACTTCGCTCGGCTTGGACTCCATCGAGGTTCGCACCGACGAGCCTTACGACAAGCCGCTTATGCAGTTCTTCCAGCGGCGCGAACAGCGATTGCGGGACGGCCGTTAGTGCGCCCACGATTGTTCATTGCAGGGGCCCTTCTGGCCGCGCTGCTTGCTGCCGGCGCCGTCAAGGCCGAGGACGGGACGGTAGCGGCGGCGCTGGAAGTCGATCGAACGGTCGTCGCCCTCGACAAGCACATTCGGCTGGCTGTCACCGTGTCCGCGCCCGAGGATACGACAATCGACTTCAAGCCGGTCAGGGACTCCGTGGGCCCGTTCGAGCTTATCTATCAAAGTGAGGGTGCGGTCGAGTCGCTGGCAGATGGGCGTGCGCGATGGCAGCGCAGTTATCGCATCAAGCCGCGGCAGGTCGGTGTCCAGACCATCCCGCCATTCCTTATCGCGGCCAAGGCCGCCGGCGAAACCTCCGCCAGCGAAGTCAGCAGCGCACCGCTCGACATTTTCGTTACCCCGCCATTTGCCGCCGGCGACGACGTACGGTCGCCACGCACCATCGCGCCTGCCGTCAACGCCCCGCCACCGCCGCTGCCTTGGCTATGGATCGCGAGCGCTGCTGTGGCTCTCATAGTGCTTGCCATGGCCATTACTGCAACGGTCCGGCGCCGTCTGGGCAGCCCTGAGCCAGGCGCGCCGGCCCTGCCGGCACACGCCGTGGCTCTGGCCGCGTTGACGCAAATTCGCCATCAGGGGCTGATTGATGGCGCGCAGTCGGCTGAGTTCCATTTGCGCTTGTCGCGAATTCTACGTTCCTATGTTGTTTGGCGCTTCGACGCCAGCGCCTTGACCCAGACGACGGAGGAATTCGTTGCCGCCACGGCAGACATCGAGCCGCTTTCGGGAGAGCGCGGCGACATGGTGACGCGCCTGCTGGCCCATTGCGACCTCGCCAAGTTCGCGGGCTGGATGTCGGCTCCGGCTGCCATGGCGGAGGCGCTCGAAAATGCCGAATGTTTCGTCAACGAGAGTGCCAACAACGGTATTTTCGCCCCGCCCGGCGCGAGCCTGGAGACATCATGATCCTGGCGAATTCCGAGGCCTTGTTGATTTTACTTATCATTGCATTGCTATGGTACTGGCGCAAACGGCAGCGGCGCCCGGCAGCGATCGGTTTCTCCGATATCGGCGGCCTCGCCTCGCTGGCGAAGCCGCGGCGCCGCATGCTGCTTCCCGCGTTACGCCTTCTTGCGGCAATATGCTGCGTCATTGCCCTGGCGCGTCCGCAATGGGGGCTCGAGCTGACCAAGGTCTACGTCAAGGGAATTGCCATGGCCATGGTGGTCGACGTGTCGTCGAGCATGGGCGCCGTCGACTTTGTGCTCGATAATCGGCAAAGCAATCGCCTCGACGTGGTCAAGGCAACCATTCGCTCTTTCCTGATCGGAGAAGATGACGGACTTGCCGGGCGAGCGGGCGATTTGGTCAGCCTGGTCTCCTTCGCCCGTTTTGCCGACAGCTTGAGCCCGCTGACGCTGGATCATCTGGCCTTGGTCGAGCTGCTCGATCAACTTCAGCTCGCGGTCCTGCCGGCGGAGGACGGCACGGCGATCGGTGAGGCCATCGTGCTTGGCGTCGAGCGGCTGATGAAGTCGGCCGAGACCAGCCGCGTGATGATTCTGATGACGGACGGCTACAGCAATTCGGGCGATACCGAACCGCTGGAGGCGGCTCGAATAGCCAAGGCCCTGGGCGTCAAGATCTACACCATCGGCACCGGCACCGAGGGCACCGCGATCATCCCGGTCCGCTATCGCGACGGACGCGTCGAATTGAAGCCGTCTCAGGTCTTTATCGACGACCGCACCTTGGGCGACATCGCCGATCTGACCGGCGGCCTATACTTCCGCGCCACCGATGCGGATGCCTTGAACGCGATATATGCCGAGATTAGCCAGCTCGAGAAGTCCGAGCACGTCGCCGAGCAGTACCAGAAATATGTCGACCTGTTTCCCATCCCGCTGGCCCTGGCACTTGCCCTGCTGGCCGTGGAGATGATCCTGGCCAACACCCGACTTCGGTCGGTGCCATGAGGCAGGATTGATGGATTTCGCCGTACCGATTCTGGGGCTGTTGCTCGTCCTCCTGCCGGGCCTGGCATGGCTGTATGGCTACGCCGCGCGGCGGCGGCAGCGGGCCTTGCGCAACTTCATGGCAACCGGGCTGGTACCGAGCCTTGTCGCCCAGGCCGGACCCTGGCGCCGCCATGTCAAGGCGGCCTGCCTGATCCTGGCATCCGGGCTCCTGGTGATTGCCCTCATGCAGCCGCGCTGGGGCCTGAAGCCCGAGGAGGCGCCGCGGTGGGGCCGTGACGTCATTGTCGTTCTCGACGTCTCGTTGAGCATGCTGGCGGAAGATGTGGCGCCCAACCGCCTGGAGCGCGCCAAGGGGATGGTCCGCGGCCTTATCGAAGTGTTTCGTGCGGACGGTGGCCACCGCCTGGGTCTTGTCGCATTCGCCGGCCGTGCCAGCCTGCAATCGCCACTGACCCTGGATTACGGCTTGTTTCTGGACCGCCTTGGCGCCGCCGGCCCGGCCAGCGCGCGGCACAAGGGCACCGATATCGGTGGTGCCTTGCAACAAAGCCTGTCGCGCTTCGGCAACCTCGATCCCGAATACACAGACATCATCCTGCTGAGCGATGGAGAGGACCATCGCGGCAAGGCCTTCGACGCAGCGCATGCCATGGCACAAAAGGGGTTTACGCTTTATTCGGTTGCCATCGGCGAGGATGACGGGTCGGTATCGATCCGAGTTCCGGGCGACGATGGCGGTTTCGTCGTACATCGCCATGGCGGGGAGGAAGTGAAGACCCGCACCAGGCCGGCGCTTCTCGCCGAGCTATCGAGCGTGACGGGCGGGCGGCTGCACCTCGGTATGGCGGATGCGAACCCGCTGCGGGTCATCTATTTGGACGAAATCGCGTCGAAGCCCCGCCGCCAGGTTGCCGCCGGAACCGGCGAGTTCTTGTCCGCCCAGTATCACTGGTTCGTCCTGTTGGCGATGATGCTGATTGGCCTGGAAGGCTTTATCCGCGAGCGCGTCAGGGAATGGGTCTGATCATGCTGCGGGGCCGCCATATCGCCATTCTGGTCCTGGGCTTGGGGTTGGCCGGCTGCGAGGACCCGGCCTATCAGGCCATCGCCGATGGCAAGAAAGCGTACGAGGCCGGCGACTACGAAGATGCTGATGCGCTTTATCAGACCGCCGCCATCAGGTTGCCGGATTTGGCGGAGATCCATTACAACCGCGGCAATGTCGCCTATCGTCTCGGGCTTCACGATCGTGCCGAGGAGCTGTATTCGCTGGCGCTGCGGACTGAGGATGCGATCCTCGGCAGCCGCGTCAAATACAATCTCGGCCGCATCAAGCACGCATTCGCCCTGCACAACGTGCAGACCTACCGCACCGCGATGGCGCCGCTGCGCGAGGCCATCGCCTTCTATCAGGGCAGCCTTATGCTCGATAGCGGCTATGAGGACGCGCTTTACAATCTCGGGCTGGCGCAGCGCCTGATGGAAGAGCTCGAGCGCAAGCAGACGGCGGATGAGGGCAGGCCGAGAACCCGCCAGACCAGCTATTCGCCGCGCATGGGACAAGCCTTCGAGGAAACCGCGCCGGAGCGCGCGCCTGGTATCGACGACTCAGAGGTCGACGTGCAGATGCGACCCGAACGGGGCGAGGCCCTGCAAGGCCCGCGCGGCAACACTGACAGTGAGACCAGGGGCGAAACCGATCACGGGGAATCGACCCGCGACCTGTCGCCGGACGAAGCGGCGGCAATGGTGCAGGATATTCGCGGCCGCGCCCGCGGTGCGCAAGGTTTGCACCAGCAATGGAGCCGCCTGCTCATGCCCGAGGGCGACGACGGCAAGGACTGGTAACCAGCTGGATTATCTGTGTGACATGCTCTAGCCGTCTATCTCACTTGGGAGTCCGGGGTGAGGCAGCACGTGAGCGCGGGAGATCAGACTGATCGCGGGCACGGAACACGGCCCGATACGCACGTCGATGCCCAAATTCACCAGCCGCTCCGCCGCCTCGGGCGGGATATGGCCGCAGATCACCTGATTGGGCGCCACGTCGGCTATGAGGTCGATGAGACCGTCGGTCTCGAAACACGCGTTGCGTTGAATAAGCGGAGGCTCGTCCCGGCGCGGAATCACCATGAGCCAAGGCGCCATGGCGAAAAAAGGCGACAGCGGTGCATCCTCGGCATCGGCAGAAATGATCAAAGCGATCGTGTCAGACATGGGGCTCCCGCCACCAGCGCGGCCCCATCGACAACCAAGAGAGCCACAACAGCCGCCCATATTGCTGGCTGGTCTATTCTGCTTCCTTGATTTAGATTAACCTTCCGTTTTGGAGACGGGGTATCGCAAGGCGCAGTGACGCCAGAGATTCGGGGACGGCACGACCATGACCGCCAAGCTGACGGCAGTGACCAGCGACTTACCGACGGGCAGCCCCTGCGCCGCCTGCCCGGTGCGCGAGCTGGCGATCTGTGAACCGCTCAATGAAGCGGACCTGCCGATCATGGATCTCTACAAGGCAGGCCATCGCACGATTCCGGCCGGCACCGACTTCATTCACCAGGGCGAACCGATCTCCGAGCTGTTCACGCTTCTGGAGGGCTGGGCCTTCCACTACCGCCTGCTGGAAGACGGGCGCCGGCAGATCACACGGGTGCTGCTGCCTGGCGATTTCATCGGTTTCCAGGCCGAATTGGGCGGGCCGGCCGAGAATGCGGCCCAGGCGCTGACCGATTGCCGTTTCTGCGTCTTCCCGCACGAAGCCGCAAAAGCCATGATCAGCGAGCAGCCGGAGCTCGCCATTCGCCTGATCTGGATCGTTGCGCGCGACGAAGCGCGGGTGGAGGAACTGCTGACCAGCATCGGCCGGCGCTCGGCACGCGAACGCGTCGCGCTGTTCCTGCTTGAGCTCTATTACCGGATGCGCCTGCGCGACACCCAGCCACTTGGCTCGGAGATCCCGCTGCCGCTGACCCAGGAACACATCGGCGATGCCCTGGGGCTGACCTCGGTGCATGTCAACCGCACCTTGCGGGAGCTGCGCGAGGCGGGCCTGCTTATCGTCTCCAAGCGCACCTTGCAGATCCTCGATCCCGACGGCCTGGTGATCGAGGCAGGCTACGACCCGGACCAGCTCGGCCGGCTCAAGCCTTAATATTCTTAGTTCTCCGTGAAGAAATCGTTAGCTTTTGAAATGGCTGGGTTTTCTAGCGACTAAAGTATTCGTTTTTTGCAAGA
>CAZVDW010000538.1:0-3704 GCA_964625645.1 uncultured Rhodospirillaceae bacterium | reverse complement strand
CTTAGCGCCGACAGAACCGCGCCGACGAACACGACGGCTGCGAAACCAACGCGCCGATGAAGAGTTTGCCGGACGGTTGTCTTAGCAGTCGGGTTCTTGGAAATTTTCTCAGGAACTGTCATCTTTTCACGCTCTGAAGCGAACCGCCCTTGACAATCGGAGTAAGTCTGCGACTGGCCAATTTGTCCATATCAGGTCTCTAGAACATGCTGTGAATAGACTAAATCGGAAGAGCGTCACAACTTGAGGCGTGACGATAGTCAATCCCGCTACGCGACCACTGCAGGTAACGGCTGCGGTTTGGCGAGCGGAACCTCGACCCAGAACGTGCTGCCTGCGCCGAGCGTGCTTTCGAAGTCGAGCCGGCCACCCATGATCTCGGTGAGTTGGCGGCTGATGGTCAGGCCGATGCCCGTGCCCTCGATCTTCGAGGCTTCGGCGCCGAGACGCGAAAACGGCTGGAACACTTCTTCGTGCCGTGCCGCGGCAATGCCCGGGCCGGTATCGCTGACGCTGATGCGTAACATGCCGCCGTCGGTGGTGGCCGCAGCGACGCGCACGCTGCCATTGTCACGGTTGTATTTGCCCGCATTGGAGAGGACGTTGAGCAGGACCTGCTTGAGCCTGCCGGGATCGGCTTTCACCAGGGTACCCGGCGCGATAGCTCTTTCGGCAACGATGGTTATGTCACGCTCGTCGGCGAGGGGCCGCACCAGGCGCAGGCTCTCGCGCATGGCATCCGTCGGGTCGAACGCCTCCAGGGCAAAGCCGAAGCGATCGGATTCGATCTTGGAGAGGTCGAGAACCTCGTTGACCAGGCCGAGCAGGTGCCGGCCGCCGCCCAATATCTGTTTGACGAAAGATTCCTGTTCGCTGCTGAGCGGCCGGTCGGAATAGTCGCGCAGCAATTGCGCGAAGCCGAGTATCGCATTCAGGGGCGTGCGCAGCTCATGGCTCATCGACGACAGAAATTCGGATTTGGAGCGGCTGGCTCGCGTCGCCTGCTCCTGGGCCGCCCTGCGTTCCGCCACCTCCTCGCGTAACTCGCGGGTTCGCTCCCCGACCTTGACCTCGAGCTCGTCATGGGCGCGCCGCAGGGCATCGACGGCATGCTTGCGCTCGGTGATGTCGTAGCAGACGGCCTGGACCGCCAGGCTTCCCTCCCACTCGACCATCGTCACGCGGACCTCGAGCCATAGAGCACCGCCGTCTTTGCGCAAGGCCTGCACATCGTAGGTGTCGGGCGCAGACAGCCCCTGCAGCCTGGCCTTTGCGTAGGCCCTCAGGCGAGCCCTCTCGTCGGGATGGAGGTGGTGCTCCAACGAGCCGGCCTGGAGCATTTCGTGCGAGCTGTCGTAGCCCAGGATCTTGGCGCATTCCTCGTTCGCGAACAGGATCTCCATGTCGCGCGCCACCAGCACGCCCTGGATCGAGCCGTCGACCAGAGCATCGAAGCGTTGCTCACTGACACGAAGCTTCTCCTCCAGGCGCTTGCGCTGGGCGATATCGCTCGCCGCGAGAGTCTCAGGTGTATCGGCTAGTGTCGTAGCTCGACTTTGCAATATTCGCATCCCGCTTCGATCCGTCCACGACCACGGTCGCCCGCACTTGCCATGACGACGTCTATAGGGAAATAGGTGCCGCGCCCGTGTTGGCGAGTCCAGGCGCGTGATTCTAGTCCTCATGCTCGCCGAGGTCGGCAAAGCCGCGGTCCAGCTCGTCGCGGGCCTTGCCCGAGACGCCGCCGCCGCCACAGGCCATGCCATCTATGCCGTTCAGTCGTTCAAGCCCGGCACAGGCGCCCATCTCGGTCGCCTAGGTGGTCTGGAACTCGGCATCCTGGGCGTGGGCCGTCGAGCCAGCGGCGGCGAGCCCTATGGCGACAACCACGGCGGCGCTGAGAGACCTAGCGTTGGCAGTGGGCATGGCTGCTCCTTTGCGGCACATGATCGAAAGCGAAATATAGCGGCGGGCCGTTTCCGCGGTGGCATGCCGGTCCGCTCAGCCCGGTAGCCAGACTTCGAAGCGGGCACCGCCTTCGCCGCGGTTGCCGGCTTGGATGTGGCCGCCATGGGCTTCGATGATCTGCTTCGAGATGCTCAGGCCGAGGCCCGAATGGGTGCCGAATTTCTCGCCGGCCGGGCGCTCGGAATAGAAGCGGTCGAATATCGCCGTCGCCTTGCCCGGCGGCAGGCCGGGGCCTTCGTCGTCGATGGTGATGACGATTCCGCCGGCCAGGCGCGACAGCCGCACGGCGATCGTGCCCGCGGCAGGACTGAAAGTGACCGCATTGTCGATGAGGTTGCGGAAGACCTGGCCGAGGCGGTCGGGGACGCCGCGTGTCATGGCCGGGCCCGGGTGGTCGGCGGCATAGACGATGGAGAGGTCTTCGGCATCGGTCATGCCGTCGCGCAACGGCACCAGCGCCTCGAGCAGGGCCGCCAGGTCCAGCGGTTCCATGACGGCGCGGTTGAGCTCGGCGTCGAGCCGCGAGGCGGCGGAAATATCCGTGATCAACCTGTCCATGCGATTGATGTCCTCGACAAGGATCTGCAACAGGCGATCGCGCGCCTCTCCCCCGCTTACACGGTCGAGGGTTTCCAGCGCGCTGCGCAGGCTGGATAGGGGGTTCTTCAGCTCGTGCGCGACATCGGCGGCGAAGCCCTCGATGGCGTCGATACGGTCATGCAGCTCGTGCGTCATGGTGCGCAGCGCCCTGCTGAGGTCGCCGATCTCGTCGTCGCGCCCGCCGAGGTCGGGGATCTCGACCGCCCCACCGCGCCCGCTCGTCACGCGCGCCGCGCCCAGGGCCAGCTGGTGGATGGGCCGCGAGATGGTGCTGGCGAGATAGAGCGACAGCAGCACGGTAATGGCGAGGGCGGTGAGACCAAGCCCGAGCACGTCGCCGCGCGTTGCCCGCACGCGGGCGGCGATATCGTCCGTATCCGCGGTCAGCAGCAGGGCGCCGAGCACGGCCTTGAAGCGGCTTACCGGCACCGCGACATTGAGGATCATGGTGCCTTCGGCATCGAGGCGGGCCTGGGCGCCGATCTGGCCGCGCAAGGCGCGCACCACCTCCGCATGCTGTTCCGCGCGCTGGTAGCTGCTCTCCGTATAGCGCGGCAGGTCGCCGATCAGGATGCGGTCCATGACGCCGTAAAGCCTGTCGAGCAGCGGGTCGAGCAGTCCCGGTTGCTCGGGCGGCGGCAGCTCCCGCATCTCGACGCGGGAGCGTGCCAGGACCAGCCGCCGGCTGTCGACCACCAGCTCGCCGTCGTTCTGGAACACCCGGGCGCGGCTGCGCAGCGGCTTGACCAGGGCCTGCACCAGGTCGGCGGCGCGGCGTGGGTCGATGCGCTGGGGCAGGGTGGGATCGCGCGGCACCGCCGCCTCGCCGAGCGCCGCGGCAATGATCAGGCCCTGGGTCGCCAGGGCTTCCAGGCGCCCCTCGATGAGGCCGCGCTGATATTGATCGAGATAGACGAAGCCGCCGACGACGATAGCGAGCGCCAGCAGGTTGACCGCCAGGATGCGCTGGGTCAGCGCCGAGAAGCGCCGCCGTCGCGGCCGTGGGCGCGGGCGCACGGCATCTTCCGCGGCGGCCGGGACGGGGCCCAGCCTCGGTTCGATGCGCCCGTCCTTGCGGGGCTCAGTCTTCGCTGTATCGGTAGCCGACGCCATACAGCGTCTCGATGTGGCCGAAT
>CAZVDW010000537.1:0-14240 GCA_964625645.1 uncultured Rhodospirillaceae bacterium | reverse complement strand
CTCGAGAAGTTCACCGTGAAGGAAGGCGACGAGGTCACGATCATCGTCACCAATATCGACGACATCGAAGACCTGGTGCACGGCTTCACGCTGTCCAACTACGGCATCTGCTTCGAAGTTGGGCCGCAGGCCACGGCCTCGGCGACCTTCATTGCAGACCGTCCCGGCGTGCACTGGTTCTATTGCCAGTGGTTCTGCCATGCCCTGCACATGGAGATGCGCGGGCGCATGCTGGTCGAGCCGAAGACCGCCTAGTGACCCCTGCCCGCACATACGGGCTGCCGGCACTGGCCGGCGCGCTGCTCCTGGGCTCGGCGGTGGCTTGCGCCGCCGAGTCCCTGCAGGCCGTGCTCGACGCCGCGGCGCCGGGCACGGTCGTGCAGCTTTCGGCCGGGACCTACACGGGGCCGGCCATGATCGACAAGACACTGACCATTGACGGCGGCGGTGCCGTCATCGACGGCGGTGGCCACGGCAGCGTCATCACGGTCGAGGCAGCCGATGTGGTGCTGCGCAACCTGGTGGTACGAAATTCCGGCATCGACCTTTCGGAACACGACTCCGGCATATTCGTCGGCAAGGGTGGCGACCGCGCCTTGATCGAGAACAACCGCGTCGAAGGCAACCTCATCGGCATCTATCTCTGGGGTCCCGACGATGCCCAGGTGCGCGACAATGCCATTGTCGGGCGTGACGACCTGCGCCTTAACGAGCGCGGCAACGGCGTGCAACTCTGGAACACGCCGGGCTCGGTGGTCGAGAACAACGACGTGCGGCTGGGGCGGGACGGCATCTTCGTCACCACCAGCCACCACAATGTGTTCCGCGGCAACCGCTTCCGCAATGTGCGTTTCGCCGTCCATTACATGTACACCAACGACAGCCGGGTCGAAGGCAATCTCTCGCAAGACAATCACTTGGGCTTCGCCATCATGTTCTCGGACCGCCTGGAGATTCTCGACAACCGCTCCGAAGGCGACCGCGACCACGGCCTGCTGCTCAATTACGCCAACGGCTCGCGCATCGCAGGAAATCGCGTGACCGGCGGTGCGCACAAATGCGTCTTTATCTACAACGCCAACAAGAACGATTTTCTCGGTAATCATTTCGAGGGCTGCGACATCGGCATTCACTTCACTGCCGGCTCGGAGCGCAATGCGGTCAGCGGCAATGCCTTCATCAACAACCGCACCCAGGTGAAATATGTCGGCACACGGCACATCGAGTGGTCGGCCGACGGGCGCGGCAACTACTGGTCCGACGCCGCCAGCTTCGACCTCGACGGCAACGGCATCGGCGACCGCGCCTATCATCCCAACGACCTTGTCGACCAGGTCTTGTGGCGTCATCCGAGCGCCAAATTGCTGATCAACAGCCCGGCTCTGCATCTGTTACGCTGGGCCCAGGCGGAGTTCCCCGCCTTGCATCCGGGTGGCGTGACGGACAGCGCGCCGTTGATGCGCCCACCGGAGCGGGAGGACAGCGATGGCTGAGCGCCTGGCACTGCGCGGCGTGAGCAAACGCTATGGCGACAAGGACGCCGTGCGTGACGTGTCCTTCAACGTCGGGCCTGGCGAGCGTGTGGCGCTGCTTGGTCACAACGGCGCCGGCAAGACCACCCTGATCAAGCTCATGCTGGGGCTGACCCGGCCGAGCGGCGGCGAGATCGCCGTGCTCGGCGAGGCTCCCGACTCGCGGCGCGCCGTGGCGACGCGGCGAGCGGTGGGATATCTGCCCGAGAGCATCGCCTTCCACGGCGCCATGAGCGCCCGCCAGACGTTGCGCTTCTACGCCAGGCTTATCGGCGAGAGCCCCGAGCGCTGCGAGGAGCTGCTCGCGAGCGTCGGGCTGGCGGAGGTCGCGGGCAATCGCGTGCGGACGTTTTCCAAGGGCATGCGCCAGCGGCTCGGTATAGCCCAGGCCCTGCTCGGGCAGCCCAAGATATTGCTGCTCGACGAGCCCACCAGCGGTCTCGATCCGGCCCTGCGGCGCTGGCTGTGGCAGCTTGTCGACGAGCAGCGCGACGCGGGCACCACCGTCGTCATCTCCTCGCACTCGCTGCACGAGATCGAATCCCACGCCGACCGTATCGGCATCCTCGAGCATGGCCGCCTGCAGGTGTTCGGCAGCCTCGACGAGTTGCGCCAGGCAGCGCGATTGCCGACCCGGCTGCGTATCACGGTGCCTCCCGGCGCGACGGCCGAGTTGGCAAACCGGCTTGACGGCATCGCCAGCCCGGTGCGCATGGACGACAGCTCGCTCGATCTTGCTTGCATCAACGGCGAGAAGATGGCGTTGGTTGGCCGCATCGCGGCGCTCGGCGATCCGGTTCGCGACATCGATATCCTCACCCCGGGCCTGGAGCAGATTTACAGCCATTACACGGGCGGAGGCGCAGCATGAAGATCGTGCTCGCCCTCGCGGCCAAGGAGTTCCGCGATGCCCTGCGCAATCGTTGGGTCGCGGCATCGGTGCTGTTGCTGGCCCTGCTCGCAACCCTGCTCGCCCTGCTCGGCACCGCGCCCGGCGGCACGGTGGACGCCGGCGCACTCGAGGTCAGCATCGCCAGCCTTTCCACCCTCAGCGTCTACCTGCTGCCCTTGATCGCGCTGCTGCTGTCATATGATTCGATAGTCGGCGAGGCCGAGCGTGGCACCTTGCTGCTGCTGCTCAGCTATCCGGTGGCGCGCTGGCAAGTGGTGATCGGCAAGGCACTCGGCCATACCGCGATCCTGGGTTTCGCCATCCTGGTCGGCTATGGCGGTGTCGGCGCAGTGCTCGCCATTGCCGACGAGGCTTCGCTCGCCTCGATCCTCGCTTTCCTCGGCATGATGGCAAGCACGCTTGCCCTCGGCGTCGTCTTCGTCGGGCTTGGCGCCCTGCTCAGCGCGCTGGCCGGCGAGCGGGCGACCGCCGCCGGGCTGGCTATCACGCTGTGGCTGGTGATGGTGGTGCTCTACGACCTCGCTTTGTTCGCCCTGCTGAGCGCGGACGAAGGCGGCGCGATCGGCAGTGGCCTGTTCCAGGCGCTATTGCTGGCCAATCCCAGCGACGCCTACCGCATGGTCGCGCTGACGGGCGTGGAGGCGGTGCGCGATGTTGCCGGTCTTGCCGGCCTCGAAGACGGGCCGGGCCTGGCGATATCGCTCGGCGTGCTCGGCCTTTGGCTGGTGCTGCCGATCGCCGCCACGGTCGCTGCCTTCTCGCGCAAGGAGGTCTGAGCATGAAGCGACACTTGATAGCGCTCTGCCTGCTTGTGGCAGCCTGCGGCGAAAGCGACGACGGCACGCGGCCCGGACCGCAGGCGCTCGCCGATGACGCCATCGGCTATTTCTGCGGCATGTACGTGGTCGAGCATGAAGGCCCGAAAGCGCAGGTGTTCGTCAAAGGCGAGGCCGAGCCCTATTGGTTCGTCTCGGCGCGCGATGCCATCGCCTTTCAGCATCTGGAAGAGACGCCCCAAGCCGTCACGGCGTTCTACGTCACCGACATGACGGCGAGCGACTGGGCCAAACCTGGCGCCTGGATAGATGGCGCCAGCGCCTGGTACGTGCTCGGCGGCAGCCGCCTTGGTGGCATGGGCGCGTCGGAAACGGTACCCTTCGCCTCCCGAGAGGCCGCGCGGGCCTTCGCCGCCGATTTCGGTGGCCAGGTCGCGGCCTATGACGCCATACCGGCGGAGGCGGTGCTCGCCTCGCGCTAGACCTACACGAGAGGCCGCATGCCACTGACCGATGCCACGTCTGCCCTGATCGAAGGCTTCTCGACCGAATACAGCCTTGCCGGCGCCCCGCTGCTAGAGAAGATCGAGCGATCCGTGTGCGGCTGCGCCTATGGCGCCAGCAGCTGGACGACCCGCGAGGAGGCGGACGCGGACGCCGAGATGCTTGGGCTGGCGCCAGGCAAGCGATTGTTGGATGTGGGCACCGGCTGCGGCTGGCCCGGCCTCTATCTGGCCTCGATCAGCGGCTGCGAGGCAGTGTTGCTGGATATGCCCTTTAGCGGCCTGCAGGCGGCCGCTCGCCGGGCGGCTGACGACGGCATGGCCGAGCGCTGCCTGCCGGTGCGCGCCGATGGCGCCGCCATGCCCTTAGCGGATGCCTGTTTCGATGCGATCTTCCACTCCGACGTGCTCTGCTGTCTGGAATCGAAGCTCGATGTGCTGCACGAGTGCCGGCGCGTGATTCGCGAAACGGGCACCATGGTCTTCTCGGTTCTCTCCGTGCGCCCGGGCCTCGCTGCGGCGGAGATAGAGCAAGCCGCGGCGCTCGGCCCGGCCTTCGTCGGCTCTACCCTCGACTATCCGACAATGCTGGAGATGGCAGGCTGGACCATTACCAAACATATCGACGTATCCGCAGGGTTTCGAAAGACCGTGGCAAGCCTTCTCGCGGCGGAAGAGAAACATCTGGAAAGTCTGGTGGACCTGCGCGGGGAACAACGGCAGGCGGAGCGCCTGGCAACCCTGCGAAAGCGCCACCAAGGCGTTGTCTCGGACCTCATCTGCCGTGAGATTTTTCAGGTCGCACCGACCTGAGAGCGAAAGACAGAACCGCCGGCAAATTGAGCCACACGAAGCCGTATGCTAGCGTGGCCCCTGCTCATTCGGCGAAGGGACCGGCCTTGATACGAATCGTCACGCTTAGCTGTCTTGCACTCGCGTTTGGCGCCGCAAGCTGGGCCCAGGCGGCGGAGCCACCCGTGCCCATGCTCAAGCTGACCGACAATGATGTGTGGATACCCGGACAAGGCAATTATGCCGCGGAATTCAATCGCTGGGCCTGGCTGAGTTTCGGCGCCCCCGTGCTGCCGGAAGAGGTTGCTATGGCAGCGCCCTCAGCCGGCATAGCGACAACCTTTTCGCGCTCGCGCGAAGCGTTCTCGGCGCCGATCTCAACACTGAGCGAGGAGCGACTGCGCGCCTTCGCCCTCGGTCGCAAGCTCTTTCGCATCATTTGGACCGGCGCGGCAGCATCCGAAGGTCGTTTCGACGGCCTCGGTCCCACCTTCAACAGGACCTCGTGCTCCGGCTGTCACCTGAAGGACGGCCGCGGCCAGCCGCCGGCCGGCGCGGACGGACCCATGAAGTCGATGCTGATCAGACTCAGCGTGCCGGGCGCAGCCGACGCTGGCGGACCCCTGCCGCATCCGGTCTATGGCGGACAATTACAGGACAAGGGTATCGTCGGCGTGCCTAAGGAAGGCCGCGTGACGATCCGCTATCGGGAGATCGAAGGCAGCTTCGCAGACGGCGAGACCTATAGCCTGCGCCAACCGGTCTATAGCTTCAGCGGTCTCCAATACGGCCCGCTTGGCGACGACGCTCTGTTCTCGCCGCGGGTGGCACCGGCGATCTATGGCCTGGGCCTGCTGGAGGCGGTGGACCTGGCGGTAATCGAGGCTGCCGCCGACCCCGACGATGGCGATGGCGATGGCATATCCGGCAAGCTCAACCGGGTCTGGGACGCCGCCACCGGACAGCAGCAAATCGGGCGTTTCGGCTGGAAGGCAAACACCGCGAGCCTTTACACCCAGGTCGCGGCCGCCGCCCACGGCGACATGGGCCTCACCAGCTCGATCTTTCCTCGGGACAATTGTCCGCAGGCGCAAGCGGCCTGTGTTGATGTCCCGGCTGGCGCTGAGCCCGAGCTGGACGACGAGCGACTGGAAACGCTTGTGCTCTATGCGCGCGCCTTGGCCGTGCCGGCACGACGGGATATCCACGACCCGGCGGCGATCCGTGGCGAGGCGCTGTTCAATTCGATCGGCTGCGCCAGCTGCCATACGCCGAGCCTGACCACAGGCTCCGATACCCTGGTGCCCGAGCTCGCCGGCATATCCATCCGGCCCTATACGGACCTGTTGCTGCATGACATGGGCGAAGGCCTATCCGACGGCCGGCCGGATTTCGAAGCCTCCGGCCGCGAGTGGCGCACGCCGCCGCTGTGGGGCATCGGCCTGGTCGATCGCGTCAACATGCATGGCTACTTCCTGCACGACGGCCGGGCACGCGGGTTCTTGGAGGCGGTGCTGTGGCATGGTGGCGAAGCCACGGCGGCGCGTGACGCGGCGATCGCGCTCTCCAAAGCGGACCGCGAAGCGTTGGTCGCGTTCGTCGCGTCGCTCTGAGCAAGCGTTCCTGTTGATCCGCACCCCTAAAAATGCGAAAGCTGCGGACCAAGAAGACGCCCGGCGTGAACCGGCGTGCGCATTGCGATCGGCGGCGTTCATTATTGGGCGCGGCCAAGCGGAGTTCGGAGACCGGCCATGATCAGGCGCCTCGGCCTCATCGCCCTGACAGTTCTCTTGGCTGGCCACGCCGCCGTGAGCCATGCCCAGGACGTTGAGGATAGCGTCGCTCGCAACAAGCTCGGTTTTGTTGGCGAAAGCGGCGATGATAAGACCCGGATCGTGGTATCGGCGAACACCGGTATCACCCCGATCGTCAATCCGGTCGAGGTCACGGTCATGGTGGAGACCCTGCCCTGGTACCTGGTGACGTTTCCCAATGTCAGGGAAGAATGGGGCGCCTTCAAAGTCGTCAAGGAAATCAAGCTGCCGACGGAAAAGGTAAGAGCCTCCGGCGATCGGCTGCACAGGAACCGACGGCGCTATGTTCTCGACGCAACGGAGCCCGGCCTACATACATTGCCAACCTTGATCCTCTCCGTCCTGGATTCGAGCAGTCTGCCGTCAGTCGCATGTGTTTACCGCGAGGAGTGCAAGGTGGAAAATCTGGAGCGCCGATATTCGCTCACGTCGGAGTTCATGCGCACGGCACCGATCGCGATCGAAGTCACTTCGGTGCTGCCACCCGACGCCGATATCACCAAGCCCAAGGACATCCTGCCACCGGTGGCTTTGCCGCCGCCGCCGCCGACGCCGATCGTTTGGCAGCCCTATGCCATTGGCGCGGCCTGTATCCTGGCGGCGGTCCTGCTCGGCCTGTGGCTGCGGCGGCAGCTCTCGCGGCCGCCCCGGGCAAGGCCCGTGCCCATGGCCCCGGCGCATGAGCTGGCACTCGCGGCCCTGGCCAACCTGGAAGGCATGCCGATCGCCACGGCGGAGGAGATCGACGCCTTTCACGTGAGATTGTCGGCCATTTTCCGACGCTATCTCGATTGGCGTTTCGGCCTTCGGGCGGGCGAGCGCACAACCGACGAGGTGGTCACGGCCATCGCCGAGCCCGACACGGTGAGCTTCATCGCCGGCCGGCGCGACCTCATGGGGAGTTTCCTCAAGAAGTGCGATCAGGTGAAATTTGCCTGCCACCGGCCTGGCGGCGAGGATAGCCGTGGCCTGTTGACCGTGGCGACGAATTTCGTGCAGGAAACGGCTGACGCCAACGCCCGCGTGGCGCGGACGCGGGCTACGGAAGTAACCTGAGGTTACGCCGTCAGCGGGTGCCAAGCACGAGCTGCAGCTGGGTCGTTCCGAGAGGCACCGTTTCGCCGCTGGTCGCGAAATACTCACCATCGCCCACGTCGCCCGCGCGGCCGTCGCGGTCGGTATAGGCCTCGACGATATAGTCGCTAAAGCGCGGATTGCCGTTCATATCGATATTGGGGTTGATCCGGAATGGCCGCGGCAAGGAAAATTCCCTGATGATCTTGTAGGTAAGATCATGCTGCACACCATTCTTGGGATGGTAAATGCGCAGGATGAGCCGGTCTTCCTGGCGCAGCACAGGCTCTCCGTCGCACGCTGCCCCGGCAACGCCGGACTCATCGGAGCCGGCACAAAGAGAAGGGCCCAACGCCACCGTGCCGTTGATGGTCAGAGAACCGCTATCCTCTTCCGCTGCGAACGCAATGCCCGAGGCAGCGAGCGAAAAGGCGCCGACCAGAGCTAGCTTTGCGGTTTTCCGGTAAGCCACTCGTAGTAGTTCCGCAAATTGGCCTGATCGGTCCATCCCGTGTAGAAAACGCGTGTGATGCGACGGTGCAGGAACTCGATCTTCCGGTAAAACTCGATGATGAACTCGACCTTCACCATCTCGCCCTGGGTCTCTTTCACCTGCACGAAGGGCGCCATCATGTCCTCGAGCTGCTCTTCGTCGAGCAGCATGCAAAGCCGCTCTTCCAGCAGCGAGGTCTTCAGCGCGCCGAACTTGTTGCGCGGCGTCTCCGCCTCGCGTTGCACGGCGGTCGCATAGGCCTCGGGCGAGGTGCAGATCCAAGTATGATTGTAGAACGTCTGCGGCGGTTCCTCGCCGGACTCTGCGGCCTGGGCCGGGGAGGCAAGGGCAACCGCAAGCGCGGCAGCTATGGCTAGACGTTTCATATCGTCACCTCTCTCGGCGGCTTTGAGCGCTACCGCGCTAGGAGTTGGCGTGGGGCCCGCGCTCAGTCGGCCACCCACTTGGCGCCAGGCAGTGCCAGCGTCTCAAGATAAGAGCCGATCTGAGCAATCTCGTCTTCATCGAGCACGCCGCCCCACGGGGGCATGCGCTTCTTGACCCGGCCCTCAAGCGTGATTCGCACGAATTCCGGATAGCCGCGCCAGAACTTCCTCAGGTCGTAGGCGTAGTCGCCGAAGCGCGACACACCGTCCGCGTGGCGACCGTGACAGGCAACGCACCACTTGAAGTACAGGCGCGCACCTTCCTGAATATGCTCCATCTGGCCAACGAAGGGGTTGGCCTTCGGATAGGCATCTTCGGCCACGGCCGGCGAAGCGTTGAGCGAAACTGCTCCGATGCCAAGCGCGGTCACAAGGGCCAGGGCTAAGCGCCACTGCCGACGAAAGTTGATTCTCACGGGGGCTTCTCCTTGTCATTCGTGCGGTACGAACGACGGCCGAGACCATCGCGTACGGGACAGAGACATACTCAAGATAAAAAGAAGGGGCAAGGGGTCGATGACCCCTTGCCCCGGTTTTGGTCGGATTTTTCTAGTCCAGAGAGAACGTGATCAGAGCCGCGCTCTCCTGGAAGTTGACAGCCTTGTCGGCGTTCAGGCTGTGGACGGCACGGCCAACATAGGAGCCGTGACCAGAAGCCATCGACACGTACTGCTTGCCACCCACCTCGTAGGAGATGATACCGCCATTGTGGCCGGAGCCGTTGTTGAACCGCCAAAGCAGCGCACCGGAAGCCGCGTCAAGCGCCTCGGCATAGCCGTCCGAAGTGGCGTTGAACAACAGGCCGCCGCCGGTCGACATCAGAGCCGAGTGCGGGATGATGTCATAACGCTTCTCCCAGGCGAGATCGCCGGAGACCGGGTCACGCGCGGTGATGAAGCCATGGTTGCTGTCGCCCGGAGGGTTCGTGCCGATCCACTCGGCAGCCATGAAGGCCTGCGCGAACGGCTCGGTGGTGCGAACCTCGGAACCCGCGCTGATGTAGTCAGCACCGCCCTTGGGCGCTACCGTCAGCCACATGCACCACTCCTGAGTGACACGGTAGAACAGACTCGTTTGCGGGCTGTACGAACCGGCATTCCAGCTGTGGCCACCGTCGATGGCGGGGCAGACCAAGGTCTTCTCACCAGCTGCGGGCCAAAGCATGTTTTCCCACTGGCCGGTCTCGAGATTGAAACCGGAGGTCCAGTTGTAGTTCTTCATGTCGGGATAGACGTTGATCGGCTGGCCGGTCTTGGCGTCATGAACGTGGTTGAACCCGTTCTTGCCCGGATGCAGCACGACACTGCGACCGTCCTCGTTGAGGAGGACGTACTCGCCGGGAGCCGCGTCATAGTCGTACGGATCCGACGGAGCTTCCATGAAGTACCAGTTCAACTCACCGGTATCGAGGTCGAGCGCGACCGTCGAGGAGGTGTACAGGTTGTCACCAGGACGATGGGCGTCGGTGTTGGCATCGCGGCAGGTGTCGCCACAATAGTCGTAATCCGGGTTCGGGTTACCGGTGCCGATGAAGATCTGGTTGTTGGCGTAGTCAACAGTACCCGGCTGCCAGGAGCCGCCGCCGCCATACTTCCAGCTGTCGCCGCCCCACGTGGACAGCGCATGCTCGTCACCACGGCCAGTGGTGTAGAAAGTCCACTTGATGTCGCCGTTGGACGGATCCAGGCCCCAGCACTTGCCTTCGACCGGGTACTCACCGCCATTCTGACAGGTCTGCAGCAGATCGGAGCTGACGAACACAGCCGCCCCGCTGAAGCCCGCCGTCTCAACCGCGGAATCGACGATCTGACGATCCCAGAGAACCTCGCCCGACATCTCTTCGAGAGCGACCATGCGGCCATCGACGGTGCCCATGTAGACGCGGCCGTCGCCGACAGCTAGGCCACGAGTATGCGAGAAGAACGAGCGTGCCACGACGGCCTCGTCCATCTCGGGCGTCCATGACCAGAGACGGTCGCCAGTGGCGCCATCGACCTTCCAAACCGTCGAAGGATTGGTCGCGAGATACACAGCACCATCCACCGCCAACGGCGTGGAATGCAGACCCATGCGCTCGTGACCAGGCTGGAAGATCCAGGCCGGACGCAATTCGCTTACGTTGTTGGTGTTGATCTGAGCCAGTGGGCTGTGCCGCCATGCCTTGTCAACGGTCCGGTGATACGAGCACCAGTCGCTGTCCTGGCAATTCCGGATCCGCGCAGCATTCGTGTCTGCAACGGCCGAAGTTGCGGCGAAAGCCCCTATGACAGCGGTCAATGCCGCCACCGATAGGACTTGCCCTGATTTCATTGGGTGACCTCCCTAGTAAAGGTTCGAGTTAACGAAGAGCCGAGACTGTTGCTTCGGCCCCTAGGCGTAGTCTCTCTCGTATCCGGCCATGCACCCCCCGGCCCCACATGAAGCACCGAGATTTCGCACATACCCACACGGCACCGAAGCGATTTTGCTCTTCGGAAGCCGCTTATCGAGAAATCCTCCACAGCCAATCATCATTCGCCCATATTCTGCTGTCAAGTATGTAACTATCTGACATGTGCTTGGCGCATGTGGAGACTTGCCGGTGGACGGAGCAGAGTTATGAGCAAGATGGCTAATATCGGACCGGCAGGCGCCCTTCTGGGAATCTTTTTGTTTGCCGTAATGAGCACGGCGACGGCAAACAATATGAGCACGACGGTCCCGACTATCGAAGCGCGCCCGGCGCCCGAGGTAGATCTGGCGGCGGCACAGGAAGCCATCGATTCCGGTGAATACGATTTGGCGGTCGATAGGCTCGAGGCGATCATCGCCGAAACGCCGGACAGCGCCGAAGCCTATAACCGCCTCGGCTATGTCCATCGCCGGCTTCAGAATTTTGCCGAAGCCTTCGTCAATTACGGCCGGACACTGGCGCTCGACCCCGATCATACCGGCGCCCACCATTATATTGGCGAGGCCTATCTCGAGATCGACGATTTGGACAAGGCCGAGCATCACCTGGCCCGGCTGAACGATATCTGCGAATGGGGCTGTGACGATTTCTGGCAGCTCAAAGCCGCCGTCGAGCTCTACCGGGCGAACGTCCTTTAACTCGCTCCGGGCCCCGGCGGCAGGTCGGGATCGGGAATACAGGTGGCGGTGATTACCGCGACATGCTTCAGCGCCGCCAGGCGCGGATGGCTGTCGGTGGCGAATCGCAGCTTGGCACTGAGGTAGGTCTGATCGCCGGTAAGTCGGGTGAAACGCGGTCCCAGCTTCATGTGGGTCTCGCGCATCATCGTCAATAGCAGTGGCGGCCCGTCGCGCACGAAAGGCCAATCCAGGCTGACTTCGCCGCCGGTAAGCCGGCCGCTGTCGTTGTATTCGACGCGCATCCGGCCGCTCAGCTCGGCGCCGGGCAGCGACAGCGGCGGGCCGATATCCGCCAGCCAGCCGCGCACGGCAAGATCGCCGTCTATCCAAAGCCAGAAGGCGATCGGCGAGCTGCTGCCCCGCTCCAGGCTCTGGTGCAGGATTTCGCCTTCGCAGGCGAACTCGGCGATGGTTTCGCTCGGCGCCGGCGGCAGCACGGGCGGCGTCGGCACCACCACCGCCACGGGCTGCGGTGCGACGACCTCTGGCTCCGGCCCGGCACAGGCAGCGGCAAAGGCGACCGCAGCCAACACCAACTCCAGGCGCATGCGCTAGACCTTCTCGATGACCATCGCCAGGCCTTGGCCGACGCCGACGCACATGGTGCACAGCGCATAGCGCTCGTCGCGGTGCTGCAGCTCGCGCGCCGCGCTCAGCACGAGCCGGGCGCCCGACATGCCGAGCGGGTGGCCAAGTGCGATGGCACCGCCGTTCGGATTGACGTGCTCGGCATCGTCCGCCAGGCCGAGCTGCCGCAGCACCGCCAGGGCCTGGGCGGCAAAAGCCTCGTTGAGCTCGATCACGCCGACATCGCCGAGCGCGATGCCGAGACGCTCGAGCAGCTTCTGCGAGGCCGGCGCCGGGCCCATGCCCATGATGCGCGGCGCCACACCGGCACTGGCTGTTCCCACCACCCGCGCAATCGGCGTCAGGCCGTGGCGCTCGGCCGCCGCATCTGATGCAACGAGCATGGCTGCCGCACCGTCGTTGACGCCGGCGGCATTGCCCGCCGTGACCGTGCCGTCCTCGCGAAAGGGTGTCGGCAGCTTGGCCAGGCCTTCGAGGGTCGTCTCGGGCCGCGGGTGCTCGTCGCTCTTGACCACCAACGGCTCGCCGCGGCGGCGGGGAATGGTCACCGCCACGATCTCTTCCGCCAGGCGGCCCGAGACCATCGCCGCGCCAGCACGCTGCTGCGAGCGCACGGCAAAGGCATCCTGGTCGGCCCGCGAGACCTGATAGTCCTCGGCCACGTTCTCCGCCGTCTCCGGCATCGAGTCCACCCCATGCCCGGCCTTCATGCGCGCATTCACTAAGCGCCAGCCGATGGTGGTGTCGAAGACCTCTGCCGAGCGCGAGAACGCCTTGTCGGCCTTGGCCATGACGAAGGGCGCCCGGGTCATGCTCTCGACCCCGCCGGCGATCATCAGCTCGCCCTCGCCGCAGCGAATCATGTTCGCCGCCGCCGAGACAGCCTGCAGGCCCGAGCCGCAGAGGCGGTTCACCGTCTGCCCCGAGACCGACTGCGGCAGGCCCGCCAATAGCGCCGCCATGCGCGCCACATTGCGATTGTCCTCGCCCGCCTGGTTGGCGTCACCGTAGATGACGTCGTCGACGGCCGCCCAGTCGACCGTTTCGTTGCGGGCCATCAAGGCGGATATCGGCACCGCCGCGAGGTCATCGGTCCGGATCGCCGACAGCGCGCCACCAAAGCGCCCGATCGGGGTGCGCGCATTGTCGCAGATGAAAGCTTCGGTCATGTCGCAATCTCCCTTTCGCGGCTTGGCGCATGGTAACGCCTTCGCCGGCAACGCCAAGCCCTTGCCGCTCGACCTGCGCCTCTGGTCTATTGCGGCGGATGGAAATCTGGATACCGATCACCATTGCCGCGGCGGCATTGCAGACCATGCGCAATGGCCTGCAGAAGCACCTCAAGGGACGGTTGAGCACCACGGGCGCAACATTTTCGCGCTTTCTCTATGCCTGGCCGCTGGCCATCCTTTACCTGCTGCTGCTCAACCAGGGCCTGGGCCTGGCAATTCCGGCACCAAACGTAGAGTTTGCCCTGCATTGCGCCATCGGCGGGCTGGCCCAGATCGGCGGCACGGCGGCCCTCGTGCAGCTTTTCTCGTACCGCAATTTTGCCGTCGGCACCGCCTATTCAAAAACCGAGACGATGCAGGCAGCCCTGTTCGGTATCGTCGTTTTGGGCGATGCCATCAGCGCCATGGCGGGCGCCGCGATTCTGGTCAGCCTTATCGGCGTCATCGCCATCTCCACCGCGCACCAGAGCATCGGCCTGGTATCGGTACTGCGGCAACTGATCGGCAAGGCGGCCTTGATGGGCCTCCTCAGCGGCGCCGGCTTCGGGATTTCCGCCGTGTCCTATCGCGGCGCCGCCCTGGCGCTCGGCGACGGCGGCGCGGTCATGCAGGCGGCGCTGACCCTGGTTGTGGTTTTGATCTATCAGACGCTGCTGATGGGCGGCTATATGCGGCTGGTGGACTTCGCTCAGCTCAAGGCCGTGCTGCGCGCCTGGCCGATCGGCATATGGGTCGGCGTCAGCGGCATGCTCGGCAGCGCCGGCTGGTTCACCGCCATGGCGATGCAGAACGCGGCTTATGTCCGCGCCGTGGGCCAGGTCGAGCTCGTCTTCACTATCGCCGTGTCCGCTCTCGTTTTCCGCGAGAAGACCACGCGGCGGGAACTTTTCGGGATCGTCCTGATCGTGCTCGGCATCCTGCTGCTGATCCTGCCATAACGCGCTT
>CAZVDW010000536.1:0-3826 GCA_964625645.1 uncultured Rhodospirillaceae bacterium | reverse complement strand
CGCACCGGCGGAGGCGGAAGCCGCGATCGACGCCGAAAAAGCCGGTGCGAATATATCATCGCTCAACCTGACCGGCACCTCCGAACACCGGCCCGACGGGCCGCATTGGAACATGCACCGCACGGCGACGGTGGATTACGGTTTTGTCCTCGAGGGCGATAGGGTGCTTATCCTGGAGGACAGCGAAGTAGTTGTCCGGCCCGGCGACGTCATCGTTCACCTCGGCAGCTGGCATTCCTGGGAAAACCGTACCGAAGCGATGGGCGCCATGGCTTTTGACATGATCGGCGGCGAATTTCCCGACTGAAATTTTTCCTAATTCCGGTCGAATTCAAGCTGGGGCAATTCCGGCGCCATCGGCCCTTCGGTTCGTACGCCGCCGAGCGCTACTTTGAGGGCCTTTAAGGGATGGGCCACGGTGTCGGCGACGGCCGTCGCCTCGTAGCCGCAATGGACCATGCAATGGGCGCATTTCTCGTAATTGCCTGTGCCGTATTTTTCCCATTCGGTTTCGGCCATGAGCTGGGCGAAGCTTTCCGCATAGCCTTCGCCTAGCAGATAGCAAGGACGCTGCCAGCCGAACAGGTTGCGCGTCGGGTTGCCCCAGGGCGTGCATTCGAAGCTCTGGTTGCCGGCAAGAAAGTCGAGAAACAGGATCGACTGGCTGAAGCGCCATTTGCGGCCCTTGCCACGGGCGAAGGTGTCGCGGAACAGATTGCGCGTGCGCTCGCGCGACAGAAAATGCTCTTGATCGGCAGCGCGCTCATAGGCGTAGCCGGGGGAAATGGTGACGCCCTCGGCACCAAGGTCGCGGGCGAAATCCATGAATTCCGCTAGCGCCGCCGGGTCCTGGCCGTCGAACACGGTGCAGTTGACGTTGACGCGGAAGCCCTTGGCGATGGCCACTTTCATGGCGGCGACGGCGCGGTCGAATACGCCCTCCTGGCAGACCGCCTTGTCGTGCTCCTGGCGCAGGCCGTCGAGATGCACCGAGAAGGTCAGGTAGGGTGTCGGCGTGAAAAGCTCCAGGCGCTTTTCCAGCAGCAGCGCATTGGTGCAGAGATAGACGAACTTCCGGCGCGCCACGATGCCCGCGACGATCTCGCCGATCTCCTTGTGCAGCAAAGGCTCGCCGCCGGGAATCGAGACCACCGGCGCGCCGCATTCGTCGACCGCCTCAAGGCAGTCCTCGAGCGACAGGCGTTGGTTCAGGATGCCATCCGGATAGTCGATCTTGCCGCAGCCGGCGCAGGCCAGATTGCAGCGGAACAGAGGCTCCAGCATCAGCACAAGCGGGTAGCGCTTGCGCCCGGCCAGGCGTTGGCGCACCACATAGGCGCCGACCCGGACCATTTGCCGCAGCGGCACCGCCATTACGAGGCGTCCGCCAGCAATTCGGGCGGCAGCTTGAACTGCACCCTTTCCACCACACCCTCCAAGGCTTCGACTTCGACCTCGCCAATGCTGCGCAGGCGTTGAATCACTTCCTGGACGAGTTGTTCCGGAGCTGAAGCCCCGGCACTGATGCCGACCCGCTCGACGCCTTCGAACCAGGATGGCTCGATGGCGTCGGCATCGTCGATCAGGTGGCTCGGCACGTCGAGCTCCTCGCCGATCTCGCGCAAGCGGTTCGAATTCGAGCTGTTCTGCGCGCCGACGACGAGGATGACCTCGACTTCGCTGGCCAGCTTGCGCACGGTCGTCTGACGGTTCTGCGTCGCATAGCAAATATCCCGCAGCGAGGGGCCGTTGATCGAGGGGAAGCGCGCCTTGAGCGCGGCGATGACCTCGCTGGTGTCGTCGACGCTCAACGTCGTCTGGGTGACATAGGCGAGCTTGTCCGGATCCTTCACCTTCAGGCTCTCGACCTCAGCCGCCGTTGACACCAGCAGCACCCCGCCCGGCACCCGCCCGCTGGTGCCTTCGACCTCCGGGTGGCCGCGGTGGCCGATGAGGATCACCTGGCGGCCCTGGCGGGCATAGCGCTGGGCCTCGTGGTGCACCTTGGCGACCAGCGGACAGGTGGCGTCGATCACCGGCAGGGCTCGCCGCCCGGCCGCGTCGGCAACCACTTGGGCCACGCCATGAGCGCTGAAGATGGTTACCGCGCCCTCGGGTATCTCGTCCAGCTCTTCGACGAATACCGCACCCTTTTCGCGCAGCTCTTCGACCACGCGCCTGTTGTGCACGATCTCGTGGCGCACGTATACGGGGCGCCCGAAACGTGAAAGGGCTCCCTCGACGATATCGATGGCACGCTCGACGCCGGCGCAAAATCCGCGCGGCTCGGCCAAGATCACTCGCATTCGAATCGGTTCCTGATCGGCGGTGGCTCTCGCATCGTGACCACCGGCTCGCAAAGAAATTACCCGATGCGCCCCCTCTCGCCAATATACTTGGCGCAAAGAGAGGCAAAATCACTCACATGGAGGCGAGGATCATGCGGATATTTCTTTCCCTGCTCGGGGCGGCGGCGATGGCCCTGGCGGCGCCCGCGGCCCAGGCCCAGGAGGCCCATGCGCATATCGGCCATGTCATGACCGGTTGGGGCGACACACCCGACGGCGGCGGCCTGCTGCCCACTGCAGTGGCGGAAGCCAAGATCGCCCGGCAGCACGCGGCCTATGCGATCAGCCAGCCGGAAGATCTCGAGTCGATCCGCCTGCACACCGGTCATGTCATGCACGCGGTCGATCCCGGCTCGGTCGCCGGCGGGCCGGGGCTCGGCTACGGCCTGATCAATGCCGCGAGCGGCGCGGCGGCCCATATCGGCTACGCCGCGGGCGCCGGCGATGCCTCGGACAATATCAAGACGCACGCCGAGCACGTCACTGCGAGCACCCGCAACGTAGTCACCTGGTCGGGCGAGATCATGCGGCTTGGCGAACAGGTCATGACCAACGACAATCCGAAACACGCCAACATCATGGCCGGGCGCATCGGAAACCTGCTCGCCTGCATAGTCGATGGCTGCGACGCCGATTCCGACGGCAGCATCAGCTGGGGCCCCGGCGAGGGCGGCCTGGCCCAGGCCGAAGCCCATATGGGCTACATGATGCAGGGCGAAGGGCTTTAAGCTTCGGGCAGGTCGTCGAGACTCCCGCCGCATGCCAGCATGTCGGCGATGACGCCGTCCTCGATGTCGAGGCGGAGCGCCTCGTTGAAGCGGTTATAGAAGCCGCATAGCGCGGTGCGGAAGGTCAGCTCCATGAGCTGGGCCTCGTCGAGGCGCTGGCGCAAGCCGGCGACAAGGCTGTCGGGGATGCGCTTGGAATCGCTCGTGACCAGGGCGGCGTAGTCGCGTACCTGGCGGTCGAAGTCGTCGAGCCCGGGACAGTCGGACTCGAGAATGCGCGCCGCCGTCTCGGGCCCAAGGCCGCTGTCGACCAGGCGCGGCGTGTGGTGGGCGACGCAATAGCGGCATTCGTTGAGCTTCGAGACCGTGACCAGGGCGATCTCCAGGGTGCGCTGCGGCACGCATTGCTCCTTGGCCAGGGCCAGCATCATGCCCATCATGTGCTCGAGGATCGGCGGCCGGTGGGCGAACGCCTTGACCTGGCTGAGGAAAGGCCCGACCTCGGCCGGCACCCGGTCATACAGGCGCTGCAGCTTGGCTGGTGCCTCGTCCTTCTCGATATCCCTGATCCGCGCCATTCTGTTGCTCCTGTCGCTCGGCCGCGGGCGCTCTAGAGCGTGTCGTGACTAATCGGATTCAGGATTCCCAAGAGTGTTGATCTGTGATTCCCTGCGTATGGCAGCGGATATTGGGGGTCAGCGATGGGAAAGCCACATCCTATAGAGTTGCGAGAGCGTGTTGTTGCCTTTG
>CAZVDW010000535.1:0-9295 GCA_964625645.1 uncultured Rhodospirillaceae bacterium | reverse complement strand
GGCCGCGAGCGCGGCCTCGCGCTTGGCCGGATCGATGTCGGCGACCAGCACGGGCTGCTTGGCAATCGCCTTGGCGAAGGCCAGCCCCATCATGCCGACGCCGCCGAGGCCGACCACGAGCAGTGGCCCGGCGAGGCTGCGTACGCCGGCCTTTTCCAAGGCGCCGTAAGCGGTGATGCCCGAGCAGGCATAGGTGGCGGCCAGGGCCGGTGACAGGTCGCCGTATGGCAGCAGATATTTGCTGTCCGGCACCAGGCAATGGTCGGAGTAGCCGCCATCGACGCTGACGCCGATGGCGCGTGGCTGATTGCATAGGTGGCCATCGCCGGCGGCGCAAATGTCGCAAGCGTCGCAGCCGATCCAGGGATAGACGACAACCCGGTCACCGATGGCAACGCCGTCTGCCTCTTCGCCCAGGGCCACGACCTCGCCCTCGACCTCGTGCCCGAGGGTGAACGGCAGGCCGCGGCCGCTCGAAACATCGAGCTGTTTGCCGCCGCCAAGCTCGAAATGTCCGTCGTGCAGATGCACGTCGCTGTGGCAGACACCACAATTGCGCACCCGTATCAGCGCTTCCCGCCCCTTCGGCGTTGGCGCCTCCGCGGTATTGCGGGCAAGTGGCTCGCCATAGGCGACGATCTGTTCGCTTCTCATGGATGTTCCCCTGGCTGGCGGTATGCTCTTCGCAGAATAGCCCTCAGCAACGACTGGCGCCACTCGCGGCGATTGGGTAGATTTCCGGCACGCTGAGAAGGGTGTGTGATGGGAATCGAACGAACGCTAGCATCTCTTGTCCTCGCGGCCGGCATCATCGCCGGCCTTGTTGCGTCGGCCTCTGCCGAGGATCCGCGCTCGGTCGCGCCGCTTGCGACCTGGGACAATCCGGACCTTGGCGCCAAATGGCTGACCATGGAGCGTGTGCGGCGGCTGTTCCCGGCAGCGACCAAGGTCACGCCGCTGGAAGGCCATTTTCCCTCGGCCACGGTCACGGGCGACGGCATCAGGCTTGGCTATGTTTTCGTTACCGCCGACAAGAGCCGCTCGCTCGGTTTCTCGCTGGCGCCCTTCAATATCGCCGTCGGGCTGGGCTTGGACGGGGTTCTCACCGGCATCGAAGTCGTCGAGCAGCACGAGCCGATCATCGATCTGATCATGCTGCATGATCGGGTTGCCCCCTTCGCGGCGCAATATGCAGGCATCGACGTTCGCCGGCCGTGGCGTGTGGCGCTTACCCGCGTCGAGGAAGAGGGCACCCTCGACGGCATCAGCTCGGCGACCATCAGTGCGGTGCTGTTCAACGAGGCTGTTCTCGACAGCGCGCGAAAAGTGGCGCGTGAGCGCGGCCTGCGTCTCAACGACGAGCCGGCGGTCGACCTCATCGCCTACGAGGCGGCGACGCTGTCCGAGCTGATCGCCGATGGCTCGATCGCGCGGCTGACCGTCAGCGAGGCGGATCTGGCCGAGAGCGCTGTCGGTTATCCTGCCCTGGCGTCGGCCAGAGACCGGTTCGGTGGCGAGCATCTCGACGATACGACGCTCATCGAGCTGCTGGTGGCGCCGGTGCATCCGCCGACCATCGGGCGAAACCTGTTGGGGCAGTCGCGCTACAACCTGTTCGTCAGCGGCCGCGACCAGCGCGACCTGACATTGCTGCTCATGGGCGCGGGCCGCTATCTGTTCGATCCCGATAAGCTGCGCGCGGACGGCGTCCTCGATCGCGTACGCGTGATCCAAGGGGACCAGGTGTTTGCCCTGGATCGTGGCCGGTATCGCTATATCAATTTCCTGCAAGACAAGACCGGGCCGAAATTCGCCCAGATCGGTCTCTTTTGGATCAAGAGCGAGCAGGGCATCAAGCCGCTCGAGCCCTTCCGGGTCGAGCTCGACGTGGTGGCGCGCAACGGCGAGGATCGCGTCACCTTCGCTGTCGATTACACCCTTGCGTCCGGTTACGTGATCGAGCCGACCGGCGTCGCCGTGGCCAGCGAGGACAGCGGCCCCGCCTGGCTCGCGGCCTGGCGGGTGCAAAGCACGAATATCGCCATTCTCTCGGTTCTGCTTGCCACCCTGACGGCAATTCTGCTCGGCATGCAATGGCTGACCCGGCGGCCGCAACTGTTCAGCGCGGTGCGTATGGCCTTTATGGCCGTGGTCGTGGTTTGGCTCGGCTGGCAGGTCGGTGCCCAGGTCACCATCATCAACCTGCTGACATGGCTGCAGACGATACTCGGTGGCGGCAGTCCAGAGGTGGTTCTGTCCGACCCCCTGATCGCCGTCTTGATGGGTTTCGTGGTGATCAGTTTCGTGGTCTGGGGGCGCGGCGTGTTCTGCGGCTGGCTCTGCCCCTTTGGCGCCATGCAGGAGCTGCTGGCGAAGGCGGCACGGCGGCTGGGCATTCCGGAGGTGAGCTTGTCGTACCGCAGCCACCGTGCTTTATGGTCGATTAAATACGTGGTGCTGGCGATCCTTGTCGGCCTCTCTTTCTATTCCATGTCGGCGGCCGGCACGGCGGCCGAGGTCGAGCCCTTCAAGACCGCCATATCCCTGCAATTCGCCCGTGACTGGCCCTATGTGGTCTACGCCGTGACGTTGCTCGCCATCGGTCTGTTCACGGAGCGCTTCTTTTGCCGTTTCCTCTGCCCGCTGGGGGCGGCGATGGTGCTGGGCGGCAAGCTGCGTCTGCGCCGGCTGAGCTTCCTCAAGCGCTATGGGGAATGTGGCAGCCCCTGTCAGCTCTGTACCCGGCGCTGCCCCATCCAGGCCATTGCGCCCGATGGCGGCATCGTCATGGACGAGTGCTTCTACTGTCTCGATTGCCAGGTGCTCTACAACGACGCCCATCAATGCCCGCCCCTGGCCCAGCAGCGTAAGCGGCGCGCGCGCGAGACCGAGGTGATCGGCGAGCCCGTCGCCGCCGAATAGGGCGCACGGCCCTGCCGATGACGAGATGGGTCGACCGCTTCCGTTGTTGTTGGGCCTGTGGGGTAATACCTACGCCGGACATGCCATTTGTTGCTGACAGCTGGTGACCGGCCGCCTTGTCGGCAGGTGGTGGCGCCATTAGGCTGGCGCGCTCAGCTCTTGGAAAGGCAACACATGCCAGCCAGCGTGCGGTCGCGCCGTGGTGTTTCGCATATATTGGTGGTTCGATTCAATCATATCGAACCACTAGCCATTTTTTGTTGATGGATCAACTTATCAAGACATTTGAGTGCTTTAGCCGAAACATAGGCGTGCACCGCAAGGATTCAAATGCCTCGGTCGATCCACTAGGCGCCAATGCGCGGGCGCAGCAGAAGGCGCGCCGGCTCGGCTGCGTCGCTATCGTCATGGACCTCGAGGATGCGCTGGCGCCGGACGCCAAGGGGCAGGCCGCGTGAAGCGCGCGGTCGTCAGCTTGGCGCTGGTCGCCATCGTCGCTTTCATCGGCTGGCGGTTCGTGCGTCCGTTCAACATCTTCGTTGTCTCCGAGGCCTTCGAGCGGCCCGTCTCGACCGTCGGCCTGCCGGATACGATCGGCGGATTGAGCGCCGAGGAATGCGGCGCCTGTCACCAGGCGTTCTATGACGAATGGGCGACCACCATTCACGCCCGGGCCTGGACCGACCCCTACTTCCAGGTCGACTTCCGCTTCGACGGCTCGCAGCAGATTTGCAAGAACTGCCATATCCCCCTCGATCGCCAGCAGGAGCATCTCGTGACGGGCTTTCGCGACGCCGAGAAATGGGATCCCGTCCTCGTGCCCAACCCCGATTTCGACCCCGAGCTGCAAAGCCAAGGGGTGACCTGCAGCGCCTGCCATCTGCGGCAAGGCAGGATCCTCGGTCCTTACGGCAGCGACGAGGCGCCACACCCGGTGGCAATGGTCGCAGACCCGAACCAGATTTGCGTGCGTTGCCATGTCGTCGGCGGCGAGCGCTGGGACACCTTCTTCCGCTTCCCGCCCTGCGGCACGGTGGCCGAGATCACAACCACGCGCGGCGACGGATCGGAGCCGGCGCGGGCGAGCCTCGCGAGCGGTGCGTCCGGAGAGGTGGTGGTGGCTGAGACGGCCGCGCTCGGCTGCATCGAATGCCACATGCCTGCCGTCGAGCGCCCCTTGCTCGAGGGCGGCGAGCCGCGGGCCACCCGTCGACACGTCTGGCGCGGCGGCCACGACCCCGACATGGTCAGGCGAGCGCTCGCCATGGAGCTGCGCGAGCTACTGCCGGCGGCAGCCGGAGAGCGAAAATTCAGCTTCACCATCAGCAATGTCGGCGCCGCTCATTACGTGCCGACCGGCACCCCGGACCGGCAGCTGGTGGTAAGCCTGCGGCTGCTCGACGGCGGCGGCGGGGTTCTGGCAGAGAAGAGCCATAGCCTCAAGCGCACCATCATGTGGCGACCGTTCATCGTCGATCTGTGGGATACGCGCCTGCCGCGGGGACAGCCGCGAACCTACGACATCGAGTTCGCCACGGGCGAAGACCCTGCGCCAGCGGTGCTCGAGGCGGTAGTGCGCTATGTTCTCGTCGGCGAGAAGCGCCTGCGGCGCATCGGTTACGAAGACGGGGCGAAGATGTCGTACGAAATCTACCGCGAGCGCGTCGCCCTGACGGCAGCGCCGCTGCCCCGTTGACGCCGCCTGGCTTCCACGGCCAGGTGGCGCCGTTTCATGCCGCCGCTGTGGCGCGACCCTTTTTGCGCCACCGCCGACCACGGCGTTGTCGCCGTTCAGCCGAGTTGCCACCTGTGGCTCCGTCCAGGTCGCGCAGAAGCAGGTTCGGCTCAAAACCCGCCGATCCGGGGACACGCCCCCCTGGCGGGGCTCATTCTAAACCGGACAGGTCATCTGTTGCTGACAAATAGGGCGCTTGCCCGTTGCCTGGATTGGCCGGCGGGAATACGTTCGTGGTGTGCGTAGCTGGGGGAGGGTGTCATGACGAGCGGATGGCTAAGACGTCTTGCGGCGGTTTTGATTGTCCTGCCGCTGGCGGCGGTGCAGGCAGAGGACAAACCCTATTCGACCGCTGCCGGCGAGCAGGTGGTGGCTGCGGGCTCCATCGGCGGCTCGTGGTTCATCATCACCACCGCCATGTACGACCTCTTCCAGCGCAATATCGAGGGGCTGCGCTACACGGTCACGCCGGGCGGCGCGGTCGCCAATCCGATGGCGGTGGAGCAGGGCCTGGCCACCGCCGCGCTGGGCTATACCTCGATGCTGCATGCGGCGAGCCGCGGCGAGCCGCCATTCCGCAAGGTGATGAGCGACTTTCGCGGCATCCTCAATCTCAATGTCGCCGGCGTCGTCCATGCCATCGTGCTTGAGAGCTCGGGCATAACCTCGCTCGCCGACATCGCGGCGCAGGAACATGCCCTGACCATCGATACCGGCCCGCGCGGCACCGGCGGCGAATTGGCGGCCAGCCGGCTGCTCGAGCTATACGGTGCGAGCTACGACAACATCCGCGACTGGGGTGGCTCGATCACGCACTCGTCCTATCGCGAGGCGCTCGGGCGCATGAAGGACGGCCATATCGAGGCCTTTCTCAATGACGACATTGTCGGCAATCCGGTCTTCGTCGATGTCGCCCATGCGCGCGACGTGCTGTTCCTGCCCATGGCCGAAAGCGTGCAAGACCAAATGGTCGCGCGCTATGGCTACGGCCGCACCGTGATTCCGGCCGGAACCTATGCCGGCCAGACCGCGGACGTGCCCTCGACGGCGCAGCATTTCGTGTTCTTCACCGATAAGGACGCGCCCGAGGAACTGGTCTACGCCATGACCCGGCTGACCTTCGAGAACAAGCAGGATCTGGTCGCCGCGCACAGCCTCTTCGAGGCGCTGGATGTGGCGGTCGGGCCGCGCGACTTCCCGATTCCGCTGCATCCCGGCGCCGAGCGCTATTACCGCGAGATGGGCCTTCTGGATTAGGCGATGATCGAGATCGCCGGCCAGCGCCGGCTTTGCGGGCTCGGCGGCCTGTTGCTGCGCTGGGGCAGCGTCGCCATCGTCGCCTACCATCTCTACGGTGCCCAGTTCGGCCTGCCCGAGGCGCGCCTGTTCCGCCCCATGCATGTGGCGATGTATTGCGCGCTCATATTCGTCGCCTATGGCTGGCGCAGGGACGATCCGCGCACGGCCGTGCCCTGGTGGGACTGGCTGCTGTTCGCGCTGGCCTGGGTGCCGATGGCCTATATCTATGCCAATTTCAGCTATATCGCCGAAGAGCGCTATCCCTATGTCATGCCGCTCAAGATCTGGGATTGGGCCGCGGCCCTGCTGGCCATCGCTCTCGTCGTCGAAGCCTGCAGACGGACGGTGGGGTGGACACTCGTTATCTTGCTATTTATCTTCGTGACGCACGCCTTGTTCGGGCCGTATTTCCCGGCGCCGTTCGACACCGGCGCGGTGGCGCCGATGCGCCTGATCGATCACTTGTTCATGACCACCGACGGGCTCTACGGCACCATCACCAACATTTCCGGCACCTATGTGCTGATGTTCGTGCTGCTCGGCGCCGTGCTCGAGAAGGCGCGCGGCGGCGAGCTGTTCATGAACATCGCCATTGCCGCCATGGGCCGGGTCAAGGGCGGCCCGGCCAAGGCCGCGGTGCTCGCCAGCGCCCTATTCGGCTCGATCTCCGGCGCCGCCACGGCGAACGTCTATGCCACCGGCACCTTTACCATTCCTCTCATGATCCGCACCGGCTTCAGGCGCAAGTTCGCCGCCGCCGTGGAGGCGGTGGCCTCCGCCAGCGGGCAGCTGGTGCCGCCCATCATGGGCTCGGCCGCCTTCCTCATCGCCGACTTCACCAACACCGAATATACCGATGTTGCGCTGGGCGCGGCGCTGCCCGCCTTCCTTTACCTCTTCGCGGTCTATTTCATGGTCACGCTGGAGGCCAAGCGCGGCGACCTGCCGGCCATGGCGCCCGACCTCGTAGACGCGGCACGCCAGGCCATTCGCCTCGATATCCACATGCTTCTGGTCCTGGTCGTGGTGGTGTTCCTGCTGGCCAATCGCTATACGCCGTTCTACGCCGCCTATATCGGCGTGGTGGCCACCGTGCTGCTGTCGTGGCTGCGCGCCCATACGCGCCTCGACCTGAAAGGCTTGTGCGACGGCCTGGAGATGGGTGCACGGCGAATCGCGCCCATTGCCGCCGCCTTGTTCGTCGCGGCTTTGGTGGTAGGCGTGATCGAGCAGTCGAACCTCGGCCTGCGCTTCACCTCCATCCTGCTCAGTATTACCGACGAAAATCTCTTCCTCACCATGGTGCTGGTGATGCTTTGCTGCATCATCCTCGGCATGGGCCTGCCGACGGCCGCGGCCTACATGGTGGTGGCGATCTTCGGGGCGCCGGCGCTGATCAAGCTCGGGGTGGCACCGTTGGCGGCGCACTTCTTCATTTTCTACTACGCCATCATCTCGGCCATCACGCCGCCTGTGGCCATCGCCGCCTATGCCGCCGCCACCATCGCCCAGACGCCCCTGCAATCGACAGGCTTTGCGGCGATGCGACTCGGCGCGGCGGTCTATCTGGTGCCTTTCGTCATCGCCTATAGCCCGTCACTGCTGTTGATAGGCGACGCTTGGGATATCGCCCAGGCCTTGGCAACGGCGATGGTGGGTATCGTGGCGCTCGCGGCTTGCGTTCAGGGTTACCTGTTGCGGCCGATGGGCGTGCCTGAGCGGCTGCTGTCAGGCACTGCCGCCATAGCCCTGCTCGCCGGGGGGTGGCGCAGCGATCTGGCCGGGGCCGGGCTGTTGGCAGTGGTGGTGCTCGCGCAAGTGCGGCGCCGACAGCCTGCTTTAGCTGCTTCCCTCGAGGGCGAGGGAAGCGCGGGTCAGCCGCCGCCAGGCCAGCAGCGCGATGGCGGTGGAGGCGAGGCAGCCGAAGACTAACGGCATGGCCAGCCCGGCAAACTCGGAGGCCGCGCCCATGGCCAAGGCGCCGAGTGCCGGGCCGCCGCGAAACAACAGGCCATAGAGGCTGAGCACCCGCCCGCGCATGCTGCCGTCCACGGCATTCTGCAGCAGGGTCTGCACACCGACACCGCAGATGACCAGGAAGAAGCCCGCCAGCGCCACACAGGGCAGGGCGGTCCAGAGGCTGCGGCTGAGGGCGAAGCCGAGCACGGCGACGCCGGCCATGGTGGTGCCAACAAGGACGATTCGCGTCAGGCCCAGGGAATCACCCCGTTGGGCAAGCCAAACCCCGCCGGCAACGGCGCCGATGCCGATCGTGGAGCTGAGCATCGCCAGGGTCTCCGCGCCACCCTGCAGGACGGCGGCGGCAAATCCCGGCATCAGCTCGATAAAGGGGCGTACCGCCAGGGACAGGATCGCCATCATGATCAGCAACATGGCGATGCCGCTGTGCCCGGCGGCGTAACGGAAGCCTTCGGCGACGTTGCCGAGCAGGCCGCCCCTGCCGCGCTTGGCCGGTGAGTCGGGAATGACCGCGCGGAGGCCGTGCAGCGCCAGCAGGAATGCGAGAAAGCTTACCGCATTCACAGCGAAGGCGATGGCCGTGCCGCCGGCAACGATCAACAGGCCGGCGATGGCGGGCCCGAGGAAGCGCGCCAGGTTGAAGACGACCGAATTTATGGCAATGGCTGTCGACAGGTGCTGCCGCGAGACCAGGCTCGGCACCAGGGCCAGCCTGGCCGGCTGATTGATGCCGATTACCGCCCCGCCGAGCAGCACCACCACCAACAGCGACCAGCGGTCGATGATACCGCTTGCGGTAAGCGCGCAGAGCACTATCGCCTGCAGCATCAAAAGGGACTGGCCGAGCTTCAGCAGGCCGAGGCGATCACCCCTATCCGCCAGCGCGCCGCCGAGTGGGCCGACGAGCATGGCCGGGGCCAGATCGGCGAAGGCGATGATGCCGAGCCAGGCGCCGGAACCGGTCAATTCCCAGGCCAGCCAGCCGATGGCGACACGCTGCACCCAGGTGCCGGTCAGCGACACCGCGTTACCGAGCACGTAGCGGCGATAATTCGATTCGGCTAAGGTGGCGGCAATGGCCGCAAATCCGCTGAGTCCGGTCATGTTGGCGACTATATCGCAGGCGATCCGGTTTGGCGGCGGCCGTCAGGGCGACTTTTTGGCTCAAAATGTGCGGTCGGCGAATTTTTTTGGGCCATATAGTTCATTTGCATCATGCGGCGGCGGGACAGCAGGGATACATCTATCACCAAGACGGATTCGGAGCGTATTCCGTTCGATGCGGGGTTGGCGGCCAACAGGGCCACTCTCCAGCGGATGCGAAAGTTGGGAAACCGATACTAGAGCGTGTCGCATTTA
>CAZVDW010000534.1:0-3332 GCA_964625645.1 uncultured Rhodospirillaceae bacterium | reverse complement strand
GGGCGGGGTCGAGGGTACCTACCCCGTCATTTTGGAGAGCCTGTCGGAGAACCGCATCGGGGTCTCGGCCAACGCGCTCGGCATGGCGCGGGCCGCCTTCGACGCGGCGCGCGACTTCGCGCAGACCCGCATCGTCCGGGGCAAACCGATCATCGAGTACCAGGCCATCGCCCATAAGCTCGCCGACATGGCGGCCGAGATCGAGGCCGCGAAGTGGCTCGTCTACTACGGCGCCTGGCGGGTCGACCAAGAGACCCTCGACGCCGCCACCGCCTCGAAGGTCAAGCTCGTCGCCAGCGAATGCGCGCTCCGGGTCTCCGAAGCGGCGATCCGCATCCACGGCGGTGCCGGCATCATGCGCGACTATCCGGTCGGCCGCATCCACCGCGACGCCCTCGTCTACGTCATCGGCGAGGGCACCGCCGAGATCCAGCGCAACATCATCGCCAAGAGCCTTCGCGAGGCCTGAAGCGGCGATTGGAGCGGAGTGGGCTCCGCTTCATCCGAGCCTGCGCCTCGCCGCGCGTTCGCGAGCCTCGCTCCGTTGATCTTCATCAATGCCGTAGAGATGAGAAAAGCGGCATCAACGACGCCGAGCGCATGACCGATGGGCAACGCAGCACGATGGACGAGCTCGCGCACCAGACCTCGGAAGCCGACAAGTAGCCGGCGTTCTTAGCGCTCTGCAGATTGACTCGAACAAACTCATGATTGGCCGATCAAATCGCTTTGCGCCCGAGGAGTATCTGATGACGACTGCCCGCGCTTTGGCCTGCCTCCTGCTACTGTTGCTGCCTGCCGCCGTGCAAGCGCAAGAGATTTGGCAAACGCCATTGGGGCGAGAGTGCACCGAAGAATGGATCCGCGACACGACACGGCGGCTCAACGCCTATCGCGGCACGCGGGATTTCGAGACAAACAAGCCTTGGCGCATCAACGAATATGGCCATTTCATCGCCCGCTCTATCTCTCAGGCCTATGAGCCCGATGTCTGGTGGAGCACCTTCGGTGGCGACAAATATCATTACATGTGGGGTGCGCTCTATCAGAGCGAGGCGCAGCGGCCGGACTGGGGCAATGCCAATTTCAACGGCGCCGGCGTCTGGGGTATGCGCTACTTTGTTCGCAATTGTGTCGCGCGTCGTGGCGGCATCCCGCCACAGCCCGCACCACCCAGTGGTGGGGTGGTCGATCGCGGCGGTTATGCCTGCTTCGGCGGTGCCACCTATCCAGATGCCTGGCGCGCGGAGGCGAATTGCAATGCCTATGGTTGCTTATTTGGCCGGATGAGCCGCGACCAATGCCTGGCACTTGGCCGCGCGCGCGGCGCTGGCGAAATGATCCACGGGATTCCGGGCCGCGGCCGCTCGAACGAGTGCTGGCTCCAGGACAGCTGCGCGGATCTGAGGCCCCATCCCGACTTCACCTATTTCGGTCTGCCTGGCCGCGCGCAGGCGCCCCCGCCCCCGCCCGTGACCGGCTATGCGAGCGCTGGTGGCTATGCCTGCTTTGGCGGCGCCGTCTTTCCGCCGAGCTGGCGGGGCCAAGCCAACTGTGTCGGCTATGGCTGCCAGTTTGGTCGGATGGGCCTGGACCGTTGCCTCGCCCTCGGTGCGAGGCTGAACGCCAGGCTCGTGATCCACGGCAATGCGAATGGCGGCCGTTCGAACGAATGCTGGCTCCAGCAGTCCTGCGCCGATTTACGCCCGAGCAGGGATTTCACGGCCTACCGCCGCTGAGCATCGACCGTTCGTCAGGCGTTGGTCGGCGCAGGACGGATGGCAAACGAACCAACAATCGACCTGGTATCAACCTAGGGGCGCTTCGCCGCTAGTTCGCGGGAAGGACGTCGAGGAACGTGCTTTGGTACGTCGCACCTTCGCCGATGTCCGAGTAGCGATCCGAGCACAGCATGTTGATGCTGCCCGAGACGTCGTCGACATCCGTCCTCTGACCCGGCACCAGGACCACGCCCGGCTGCACCTCGTCGCTAACGTCGAGCAACATCGAGATCGTCGCGCGATCGTTTCGCAGCAGCACCCGATCGCCGTCGCCGAGCGCCCGGCGGGCGGCTTCCTCGGGATGCACCACGCACCGCACCGGCCCCTCCCGCTTGCGCAGGAACTCCACGCCCTCATAGGCGGTATGCGGCGTAAAGTAGCTGGGCGCCGTCAAGAGACGCAGGGGCCAGCGCTCCGCGTCGGCCACTTCCTCGGCATCGGGCCGCCAATCCGGCAGGGGCGACACGCCCGCCGCTTCGAGCGTCGCGGAAAAGATCTCGAGCTTCCCCGACGCTGTCGCAAAGGCCTGCGCGTCGTCCTGCGGCACCTTGATCGGCCCCGCCTCCATGAAGGTCTCGGGATCGATGTGGCGCATCCTCTCGTCGGCGTCCTCGAACAATGTGGCGACGAGCTCGCGGTCCGTTGCGCTGAACACCGGGTGGTCCAGCCCCATGCGCTGCGCCAGCTCCCTCGTCAGGCGAAGGTTCGACCAGGCCTCTCCGACAGGATCTCCGGCGGCCGGGGCGTACTGCATGTAGTAGGCGCCGTAGGAGCGGTAGACGTCGGCCGTCTCCAGATAGGTCGTCGCCGGCAGGACGATGTCGGCATAGCGCGCCGTCATCGTCATGAAGGGATCGTGCACGACGGTGAAGAGATCCTCGCGCGCGAGGCCGCGCCTGGCCGTGAGCACGTCCGGGCAGGTGACGGCCGGATTGTTCGCGGCGATGAAGAGCCCCTGGATCGGCGGGTCGCGAAAGCTCAGCAACGCCTCGCCCAGGCGAGAGTGGTTGACGGTCCGGGTCGCGGACAGTCCGTTCGGACTGGAGAATGCGGCCAGGTTGATCGGCATCGAGTAGGGCGTCACCAAAAGCGCGCCGCCGCCGCGTCGGCCATAGGCGCCCGTCATGGCCGGCAGGACGCAGACCGCGCGAAGCGCCTGGCCACCGTTGGCGAGCCGGGTCATGCCCTCGCCGAGACGGATGAAGGAGCTCTTGGCCGCGCCGTACATGGCCGCCAACCGCTCGACGTCGTCCACCGAAAGGCCCGTAACCTCGGCGACATAGGCCGGCGTGAACCGCGGCACGATGTCCTCGGCGAACCGGTCGAAGCCGAGCGCGTGCGCCGCCAGATAGTCCTCGTCCACCAGGCCGTCGCGGATCAGGATATGCGCTACTCCGATCGCCAGCGCCGCGTCGGTGCCGATCCTGATCGGGAGATGCCAGTCCGCCCGCGCCGCGGTCTGCGATCGACGGGGATCGATGACCACGAGCTTGACGCCCGAGTCGCGGAGCTTCTGCAGCTTGGCCCAGAAATGGACGTTCACCGCCATCA
>CAZVDW010000533.1:0-2378 GCA_964625645.1 uncultured Rhodospirillaceae bacterium | reverse complement strand
CTCGGCACGAACGCGCTCCACGATCTGCTCTTCAAGGCTCTTGTTTATCCGCATCAGATCGTCCGTTCGCTCGCTCACACGGGTCTCCAGAACCAGGCCGGCGGCCGTCAGGTCCGCGACCGCCTGGGACCGCACGAACACCAGATACATGACGAGCAGCAGCGAGAACACGGTCGCAACCGCAGTGCCCGTGACGACCACGTTGCGGGCAAAAGCATAGGGCTGGAGCGCTTCCTGGGCGTCGATCTCGGTCGTCAGCCCAAGTCCCAGATCCCGACTCCACAGCCAGGCCCCGAACACCGTCACGCCGCGATAATCGCGGTAGCCGTCGGTATTCCGCCCTTGCTCGCCATTGGTCGCGCTTTGCGCCATGACAGTCAGCGGTCGCTCTCCTGGCGGCAAGGCAGGCGGTTGCCTGCCTTCGATCATGTTCCAGCCGGGGTCGACGAGGCGAATGGCAAGCACGGATTGCTGGGCACCCTGGATCATGCCGATCTCGCGCAGCTGGTCGTCGAATCGACTTTCGGACAAGAGGAAGCCGTCGGCGTCGAAGGCGTAGGTCTCGCCGGAAACGCCGATGCGGCCGAGCCGGGTGACGCTGCTGAAATCGCCTACCGGATCGAGCTGGATCGCCAGCGCGGCGATCACCTTTCCGGCGGCGCTGCTGATCGGGGTGACAACATACATGGACGGCGCCAAGGCAGCGCTTCCGCCCGCCATTTCGCCATGCACCGGGTCGGCCATGATGGCGGGAACGATGATTGATTCTCCCGCGAATACGCGGGCCAGGGATTCCGCTTTTTGTTCCGCGATAACGCTGCGAGCACCGATATCGCCATCCCGCATCGACACCAGGGTGTTGAAATCCGGGCCGATGACGAGAAAGCCCGGATAGCCTTGCGAGCGAACCGGCCTTTCGATCTGCGCGCGGGCGCGTTGCAGGGCTTCCGAGGCCAACAGGACATCACGGCGCCGGGCAAGCCCAAGAAGCACGGCTGTCGAGGCTGCGACGGCGGGATGGGAAGAGATCGTCTGCGCATCCTTGATGCGGTTGCCGGTCCAAAGATGCACTGCCTCTTCCACCGTGCGCAGGACGGTTTGCAGGGCCGCCCCCGATGCGCGCCTGGTCTCGCGCTCGATCTGCCCCAGGCCCTGCAGCGTAAGCGCCGAGACCACCCCTAGAAAGAGGGTGATGAGGAGAATCTCGACCAGGCGCTTCTGCATCTGCCACTCCCCGTTGGTCCCGTTACCCGGGACAGGGTGGAGCGAAGTCGCGGCAGCCGACGGAACAAGAGTGGCTTATACCAGGGCTCCGGCACAGCACGGCCACCATTGGCCGCCCGCTGTGACACCACGTATAGCAGAGGCAGCCTTGGTCCGGCATATCGTCGCGAAATCGGGCCAGGGCCTAAAGGCCTGCGTCGATGCCCAGTTCGCGCTCGGCTTCGGCCACCAGCGCGTGGTCAAGCTCCGGCGGCTCGAGATTGACACCGCGCGAAAGCTGCCCGATCACTTCGTTCAAGACCGTGATCCGGGCCGTCCATTTGTGATTGGCCGGAACCACCGTCCACGGCGCCTCCTTGGTGGAGGTGCGGTCGAACATGCTCTGGTATGCCGTCTCGTAGTCCTGCCAGCGCGCCCGGTTGCGCAGATCCTCGCGCGTCAGCTTCCAGCGCTTGACCGGGTTGTGCAGGCGCTCGGTGAAGCGGCGCAATTGCTCGTCGGGCGTGATGTGCATGAACAGCTTGATGATGCGCACGCCATCGACCGCCAGCAGGTGCTCGAACTCGTTGATCTCGTCATAGGCGCGCGCGCCCGCCTTATCGTCGACGAAGCCCTCCAGGCGCTCGACCAGCACGCGGCCGTACCAGGAGCGGTCGTAGATGGCGATGGTGCCGGGGATCGGCAGGCGCGTCCAAAAGCGATAGAGGTAATGGCGGCCCTGCTCCTCGGCGCTCGGCGCCCCGATCGGCCAGACCTTGTAGGCGCGCGGATCGAGCTTTGCCGTCAGCCGGCGAATGCTGCCGCCCTTGCCCGAAGCGTCCCAGCCCTCGAAGACGATCACCGCGCGCCGGCCCTGATGGAAATAGGCCTGCTGCACGCGCAGCAGCGCCATTTGCAGCTTGGCCTCGCGCTTGAGATAGCTGTTCTTGGACTTGAACGTGCGCCGCTTCTGCGGCAGCTCCAGGCGCAGCTTGCCGCGCGACATCGGGAACCGGGTCTTGGCCATGGCTAGCTGTGGAGTCTCATGAGTTTGTTCACATTTGAGCCTGAACGGCTGATGGGTGTTTGTCTATTTATCCCGGCGTGGGGTCTGTGCCAATTGTAATGATGTAGCCAGTGGGGCAGCTCTTGCTTTCGTTGCTCGGAGGTCTGGT
>CAZVDW010000532.1:0-2839 GCA_964625645.1 uncultured Rhodospirillaceae bacterium | reverse complement strand
CCGTGGTATGCGCCGAGGTGCCGGCGTGGCTCGACAGCGAGCAATGGCGGAACGCGCAAGGCGGCATTGAGGGCGTGTGGAATCAGCTGGAAGAGATGGGTGCCGTGAAGACACGCTACAGCGACGCGGCCGCCATGCCCGTGCCCGTCACCTTCCGCCTTGCCCGCGTCGGCTTCGAGGCCAGCGTCGACCGGCTCTCGGCACAGGTCGCGAGCACCTTCGGCGAGCGCGTGGTGATTCCCAACCCGCATATCCTGACCCGCAAGCAGGGGCTCAATGCCTTGCGCGAGGCCGGCATCTTCCAGTGACGGCACTGCGCTTCACCATCGATAGCGACCGGGCGCGTTGGATCTCCCACCTCGGCGCCAGCCCGCAGGGCTCGTTCTTCTGCCATCCGGACTGGCTCGACCTGTTCGGCGCGGACTATCGCTTCTGCTATCTGGAAAAGGACGGCCATGCCCATCTCGGCGCACCGCTCATCGACGCCGGGCGGTTCGGCAATGCCTTGCCGTTCTCCTACTACCAGGGCCTGGTATTCGCCAACGACCTCTGGCGGGCCAGGCCCTACAAGCGCACGCAGCATGCCCTGGAGCTGTCGCAGCAGCTGCTGACGCGGCTTGCCGGCGAAGTCGATGGCTTCCGCTTTACGCTGCATCACTCCTTGAGTGATGTGCGCGGTATCGACTGGGTGCACTATCACGAGCCCGAAAAGGGCCGCGTGACGGTGCGCCCGCGCTATACCGCCATCTTCGACCTTTCGGCGGCGGCGGACGGCGACGCCATTCGCGCCCAAGGCCGCAGCGCGCGGCGCCAGGAGGAGCGCTACGGGCGCGAGCGGGACTCCCTGGCTGTCGGCGAAAGTGCGACCGTCGCGCCGCTGCTGGCCTTGTACGAAGAGAGCTTCAGGCGCCAGGGCCTGGTCGCCGATACGGCCGAGAGAGACATGATACGCAGCATCGGCGAAGCCCTGTTGGCCTGGCAGCGGGGAACGGTCCTCACGGTTTGCGATGCGCCGGGCGGCATTCTGGCCGCGGCCCTGGTGTTCCGCGACCTCGACGGCACCCTGCACGTGCCCGTGGTCGGCACGGGCGAGCACCGCCATGCCGGCACCATGCTCTACTACGCGATCCTCGACCACGGCCAGGCCAGCGGCGCGCCGGCCGTGGATTTCAACGGTGCCAATTCGCCGAACAGAGCCTATTTCAAGCATTCGGTCGGCGCCGAGGCACGGCTCTACTTCGAAGCCATCTGGAAAAGGCCGGCATAAGCATGACACTCGTAAGACCGTTTGACGGCACGCCGCTGGTGGGCAGCGGCAAGCAGGCCTATGACCGGGTGCGGGATCTTTTTCCCATCAGCCGCTCGCTGACCGGCCCCGGCGTGCGCCAGACCCTGGCCTATGTGCAAAACCTGCTGCCCGATATCCAGTTCCACGCGGTGAAGACGGGAAGCAAGGCCTTCGATTGGATCGTGCCCCAGGAATGGCTCATCGAGGAAGCCTACGTGGTCACCCCGGACGGCCGCCGAATCATGGACTTCGCCGAGAACAATCTGCACCTTGTCGGCTATTCCGTCGCCGTCGCTGCGGAAATATCGCTCGAGGACTTGCAGGCGCGGCTGCATTCCCTGCCCGAAAATCCCGACGCCATTCCCTACGTAACCTCCTATTACAAGCCCTATTGGGGCTTCTGCCTGACCCAGCGCGAGCGCGACGCGCTGCTTCCCGGCAGCTACCGCGTCGTCATCAAGTCGCGCCATATCGACGGCGTGCTCAATTACGGCGAGATGCTGATCCCTGGCCGCGAAGACAAGGAGATCCTGATATCGACCAATATCTGTCACCCCTCGATGGCCAACAACGAATTGTCGGGGCCCGTCGTCGCCATGGCGCTGGCCGAGTGGCTGCGCTCGCTCGGGGACCTGCGCTACAGCTATCGCATCGTCTTCGTGCCCGAGACCATCGGTGCCATCGTCTTCCTGGCGGACAATCTCGAACATCTGAAAGAGAAGGTGGTTGCCGGCTTCGTGGTGACCTGCGCCGGCGATGACGGCCCTTATGGGCTGATCCCCTCGCGCGACGGCGACACCCTGGCCGACCGCGCCGCGCTGCATGCCCTGCGTCATCACGGCCCGATGGAGAATCTGATCCGTTACACTTTCCTCGACCGCGGCAGCGACGAGCGGCAATATTGCAGCCCGGGGGTCGATCTTCCGGTCTGTTCGGTCACGCGCTCGAAATACGCTACCTTCCCCGAGTATCACACCTCGCTCGACGACCTCAGCGTCATCTCGCCGGCGGGCCTGCAAAGCACCATCGAGGGCTATGCCAAGATCCTTTGGCTGATAGAGAACAATCATGTCTGGCTGGCCAACCAGCCCTGCGAGCCGCAATTGGGCCGCTATGGCCTCTATCCGACCCTCTCGGGAATCGGCGGCGGGCGCCCCGGACGGCGGCTTGCCGACTTTCTGGCCTACGCCGACGGCAGTGCCGACTATCTGCAAATCTGCGAGATCATCGGCGCCGACGGCCTGGCGCTGCTCGACCAGATCGCCGCTCTTTACCGCGAAGACCTTATCCGCAAAGCCGAGGAGGCAGAATGATACCCACCTACGAGCCCCTGGCGGACCTTGACGGCAAGGTCGTTCTGGTGACCGGCGGCACCGGCTCCTTCGGCCGTCACTTCATCCGCAGCACTCTGGCGCGATGGCGGCCGGAGCGATTGATCGTGTTCTCGCGCGACGAGCTCAAGCAATATGAGATGCAGCAGGACCCTGAGCTGTCGGGCCATGGCTCGGTGCGCTTCTTTCTTGGCGACGTGCGCGATCCCGACCGCCTGGA
>CAZVDW010000531.1:0-6480 GCA_964625645.1 uncultured Rhodospirillaceae bacterium | reverse complement strand
GAAAGAGAGCACGGGCAGGTGGAAGGTCTCGCAAAGCTCGGTGAAGCGCCGCACCTTGTGGGCGCCGTCCGCGGTCATGGAGCCGGCGAGATAGCGGCAATTGTTGGCCAGCACACCGACCGGCTGGCCGTTCATGCGGGCGAGCCCCGTGATAAGCCCGCGGCCGTAGCCCGCACCGATCTCGAAGAAGGTATCATGGTCGAGCACCAGCCCGAGCAGGGTCCACATGTTGTAGAGCTTGCGGCGCTCGCGCGGGATGATGTCCAAGAGCGTGTCCTCGCGGCGCCCGCGCGGGTCGTCGCACGGGGCGAGCGGCGGCAGCTCCCAGACAATCGGCGGCAGATAGGAGAGAAAACGGCGGATCTGGTCCAGGGCGTCGGCCTCGTCATCGGCCGCATTGTCGATGACGCCGTTGCGCGTATGCACCTGGGCGCCGCCGAGCTCCTCCTTGGTCAGATCCTCGCCAATGGCGCGCTTGACCACGGCCGGCCCGGCCACCAGCACCTGGGCCGTCTCCTTCTACATGACCGAGAGATGCGCCGCCACCAGGCGCGACGCCGGCAGGCCCGCGACCGGGCCTAGCGCCGCCGTCGCCACCGGCACGGCCGACAGGGTCTCGGCCACGCTGCGAAAGCGGTGGCCCGAGAAGACCGGCGGGCCGGCGGAGGTGGAGCCCGTGCCGCCGACACTGCCGCCGCCGCCCTCATGCAGGCGGATCAGCGGCACGCGGTATTGCAGCGCCAGCTGCTCCGCATAGACGCTCTTGCGCAGACCGGCCTCGTTGGGCGAGCCGCCCTTGACCGTGAAGTCCTCGCCGCCGGCGATGCAGCGGCGCGCCGCGATGGTGGCGAAGCCGAGCACGAAATTGGCCGGGGTGAACGAGACCAGCGCCCCGTCTTCGTCTCGCTCCGCGCCGCCGGCCGCGGGCCCTATCTCCTGGAACGAGCCGTCGTCGACCAGCATATCGATACGCTCGCGCACGGTCTGGCGGTCCTTGGCGTGCTGGCGGGCGACGCTTTCCTCACCGCCAAGCTCAAGCGCCAGGGCGCGCTTGCGCTCGATCTCGACGACTTGGTCCTTCCAGCTCATGTCAGCGGCCGGCCCCCATCGACGGCGATGATGTCGCCGGTCGACGCGGTGATGTGGGTCGCCAGCGCCAGCGCCGCGCCCGCCACCTCCTCCGGCGCGACCAGGCGGCCGATCGGCGTCTTGTCGATCTGCTCCTGGCGCCAGGCGGGATCGAAGCGCAGCGCAAACGCGGTATCGACCAGCCCCGGCGCCACCGAGCAGACGCGGATCTGCGGTGCCAGCGCCCGGGCCAGTGAGCGCGTCATGGTGTCCACCGCCGCCTTGGCCGCGCAATAGGCGACGTTCGAGCCCATGGCCGTCTTGCCCGCGATGGACGAGATATTTATGACCAGGCCGCCGTCGCCCGCCGCCAGCAGCGCCTTGCAGGCACGGATGGTGGCGAAGGTGCAGCGCCAGTTGACGCGAAACACGGCATCGATGATCTCGTCGCTAAGCGCATCGAGATCGTCATGAGGCACGAACTGGGTGTAGCCGGCCAGGTTGACCAGCACGTCGAGGCGCCCGTGACGCGCCTCGATGTCGTCGGCCAACGCGGTCAGGGCGGCACTGTCCTCGGCCTCGATCCGCAGCGCCTCGTGCCCCTCGCCGGCCAACGATGCCAGCGCCTCCTCGCCAGAGGCCGGATTGCTGTGGTAGCCCACCAGCACCTTGGCGCCCGCATCCGCATAGGCGCGGCAGATCGCCGCGCCGATGCCGCCCGCACCGCCCACAGCCAACATGACCTGCCCGTCGAGCGGTCGTTGCTTCATGGTTTGGTCCCTCTATTTTCTGCCAAGCACCATCGGCGCGCATACTGCCAGAAAACACAGATAGGCGCCGATCCAGCTTGCCGCCGTCAGCATCAGCAGCGGCTGCGCGGCGCTGTCCCAGACCACGGCAACGACACGGCTGACCGCGGCCAGCGAGATCAGCGCGAAGGCGGCGGTCAGTCCGGGTCCGGCCACCAGCGCACGGCCGGTGTGCCCCAGCGTCGCCCGGCTCATCACCGCCAGGCTCATGGTGCCGATGGCGCCGATGGTGAGCGCGTGCAACGCCCCGGTCTCGCTCAGCGCCGACAGCCAATGGCTCAGCGCCAGCAAGGCGAGACCGATGGGGATCCAGAGATAGCCCACATGGAGGACCAGCAACAGCGGCTCGCTGCGCGTCGCCGGGCCTTGCCAGCGCGCCAGGCGCAGCAGGCCGGCCAGGGCGGCGGCGGCGAGCAGGGCCGCGCCGGCCGTCGTGCCGGGAGCTGCGACCCAGGCCAGCAAGGCCGCCAGTGTCAATGCCAGGGCGAGCTTGTCCATGACGCCGAATTGTGCCGGCAAGGCTGCCGCCTCCTGCTTCACCAGCCAGTTGCGCGTGAAGCTCGGCGTGATGCGCCCGCCGATCAGCGAGATTAGCGCGATGACGACGGCAATGCCGAGCCGCTTGCCATGGCCGTCGTCGGGCAGCCAGCCGAGAGCCTCGGCATGGACTACCAGATTGCTCAAGGCGAAAAGCCCGACGATGACGGCCACCGGCAGGTTGCGCCAATTCCCGCCCGAGACGATCTCGCGCAGCACCAGCGCCACCAGCGCCACGAGAAAGGCGATATCGATGGCTGCCGCCAGCCCGGCCCCGATGAGGCCCGAGCTCGCCATCGCCACCCGCCCGGCCAGCCACAGCGAGGCGAGCGCGAGCAGCGGCGCGCCGTGCAAGGGCAGCCGTCCCGTCCAGTTGGGGATCGCGGTCAGCAGGAAGCCGGTGATCGCCGCGGCCACGTAGCCGTAGAGCATTTCGTGAAAATGCCAGGCGACCGGATCGAAGGCGCTGGGGACGGCGATCCAGCCCTGCATGCGGGCGAAGGTCAGCACCAACCCGAGCGGCGCCCATATGCCGGCAAAGAGAAAGAAGGGGCGAAAGCCCTGGCGCAGCAAGGCCGGGCCGGCGTAGGCGCGCTGCTCGACCTGGCTCATGGCAGGCGCCGCGCAACGATGTGAAAAAGGTGCCAATGCTTGGTCTGGCCGCGCGGCGTCGGCGATTCGTCTTCTTCCTCGTCGAACATCTCGACCTCCAGGCCGTCGAGGCGGGCTTCGGCCTCGGCGTGGGTATGAAAGGTGATGGTGGGATCGCCGAACCAATCGTCCTTGGGGCCGAAAAACTGGGTCGAGACGCGCCCGCCCGGGCGCAGTGCCGCGCATATATTCTGCCACAGCCGGGGAAAGTCCTTCTGCGGCACCAGCGGCAGGGCGAAGCTCGAATTGATGAGGTCGGCTGCTGGCAGGTCGGCCTCCTCGAAGCGGCCGATGCGCGTCTCCAGCGCGGCATCGGCGGGAAGGTCCTCGCGGACGCCGAGCGCCGCGAAGGCCTCGGGCTCGGCATCGATGGCCAGCACGCGCCAGCCCTGGCGCAGCATGGCGATGGTATCGCGGCCGCTGCCGCAGCCGAGATCGATGGCCAGACCGCCCTGCAAGCCCTCGCCAGCGAAGCGCTCCAGCGCCAGCAGCAGCGTCTTGCGCGGCGGCCTGTCGCCGGTGTTGGCGTAGTAGCGCTTCCAGCGCTGGTGGTCGTCATCTGCGTTCATGGATAGCTATTTGCCCGCTTGCCGTCCGATTCTCAAGGGCGTTACGATATAGCCATGTCCGATACCGAGCTTGAGCGCCTGAGTGACATGCTTGCCGCGGCCCAGCGCGTGGTGGTTTTCACGGGCGCCGGCATCAGCACCGAATCCGGCATTCCGGACTTTCGCAGCCCGGGCGGCATCTGGGACAAGTTCCGCCCCATCGACTTTCGCGAGTTCATGGCTTCCGAGGAGGCGCGGTGGGAATCCTGGCGGCGCAAGTTCGAGATCGATCCCACTTTGTCCGCCGCCGAGCCCAATCGCGGCCATCGCGCCGTCGCTTCGCTGATGACCCGCGGCAAGGTGACGGCCGTGATCACCCAGAACATCGACGGCCTGCACCAGGCCGCCGGCGCCGAGGGCGACCGGGTCATCGAGCTGCACGGCAACACCACCTATGCCCGCTGCCTCTCCTGCGGTGCGCGCTACGAGCTGGCGCCGATCCGCGAGGCCTTTCTCGGCACCGGCACCCTGCCGCTGTGCGAGGCCTGCGGCGGCATCGTCAAGACCGCGACCATCTCCTTCGGCCAGGCCATGCCCGAGGCTGCCATGCGCGCCGCCGAAGAGGCGACGCTCGCCTGCGACCTGTTCCTCGCCATCGGCTCCTCGCTGGTGGTCTACCCGGCCGCAGGCTTCCCCGTGCTCGCCAAGCGCAACGGCGCCACCCTCGTCATCCTCAACCGCGAGCCGACGGATTTGGACGGCCACGCCGACTTGGTGCTGAACCGCGAGATCGGCGACACGCTAGGCGCCGTGGCGAACGTGAATTGACTTCTGACCGCTGGCGCCATAGTAACGCGTGACATTAATATCGCGTCACGTTATTATCACTAACCCGTGATCAAGAGCTTCGCAGGCAAGAAGACGACGCGGCTTTTCAACCGCGATAGCGACGCATGGCCTACTAAGGCCTTGGCGCGGTCGGCACTGCGCAAGCTCGCCCAAGTGGAGGCCGCCACCGGGCTGAACGACCTCCGAACCCCGCCGAGCAACCACTTGGAAAAGCTGAAAGGCGATCGCAAGGGCCAGCATTCGATCAAGATTAACGACCAATGGCGCGTTTGCTTCACTTGGCGCCACCCCAACGCCTATGATGTGGAGGTCAACAAGCACTACGAACGCTAATCTCGATTACTATGTGGAAGCGCAACATGACGAAGAACCCGAAAATGCCGCCGATTCACCCCGGCGAAATCCTGCTTGCGGATTTCCTGGAGCCGATGGGCATCTCTCAGTACAAGCTTGCCAAAGCGATGAACGTGCCGCCGCGGCGGATCAATGAAATCGTGCACTGTACCCGCGCGGTCACTGCGGATACTGCTCTACGGCTGTCGAAGGCATTCGACACTTCGGCTAAGTTCTGGCTGAATCTACAAGCGTCCTACGACCTGGAGATGGCCAAGGACGCGGCGGGCGACTCTATCGATAAGGTGGAATCGCTGGCTGCCTGAGCTGTTCGAAACGCTAGTTTCTACCATCACCCCCCAGCCAGCGCCGCCCGGTCCGCCTCTACCATCTCGCGCACCATCTCGCGCAAGGTCGTCGTCGCTTTCCAGCCCAGCACCCGTTCGGCCTTGCTCGGGTCGCCGAGCAGGTAGTCGACCTCGGTGGGGCGGAAGTAGCGGGCATCGACGCGCACCAGCACGCGGCCCGAGGCGCGGTCTATGCCGGTCTCGCCTAGGCCGCTGCCTTGCCAATCGATGGTGATACCGACAGCTTCGAAGGCGAGATCAACAAACTCGCGTACCGAGCGTGCCTCGCCTGTCGCCAGCACGTAGTCGTCCGGCTTGTCCTGCTGCATCATGCGCCACATGCCGTCGACATAATCGCGGGCGTGGCCCCAGTCGCGCTTGGCGTCGAGATTGCCGAGATAGAGCATGTCCTGCCTGCCGGCGGCGATGGCGGCCACCGCCTGGGTGATCTTGCGGGTGACGAACGTCTCGCCGCGCACCGCGCTCTCGTGGTTGAAGAGAATGCCGTTCGAGGCGTGCAGGCCATAGGCTTCGCGGTAGTTCACGGTGATCCAATAGCCATAGAGCTTGGCCGCGGCATAGGGGCTGCGCGGCGCGAACGGCGTGCTCTCGTCTTGCGGCGGCGGCGCATTGCCGTAAAGCTCCGAGGTCGAGGCCTGATAGAAGCGCGTGCCCTCGCTTAAGCCCAGGATGCGCATGGCCTCCAAGAGCCGCAGAGTGCCGAGCGCATCGGCATTGGCGGTGTATTCCGGGGTCTCGAAACTCACCTGCACATGGCTCTGGGCGGCCAGATTATAGATCTCGTCGGGGCGAACCTCCTGCAGAATGCGGATCAGGTTGGTGGCGTCCGTCATGTCGCCGTAATGCATCAGGAAACGCACGTCTTCCGTATGCGGATCCACATAGAGATGGTCGACGCGCTGGGTGTTGAACGACGACGAGCGCCGCTTGATGCCGTGCACCACATAGCCCTTGTCGAGCAGCAGCTCGGCCAGCAGCGAGCCGTCCTGGCCGGTGACACCGGTGATCAAAGCGACCTTGTCGGCCATGGCGCGTCCTTTCGTTCCTTCGCTCGGCCAAGGTTTAGAGCGTTTCCGGGGGAGATGGAAATCCGATTTTGTGCTACCCACCCCTGGGAGGCGATTCCATGCGCATTATCGACATTCGCGAGGCCACCGCGGCGGTGTCCTCGCCCATTCGCAACGCCCGGCTCGACTTCGGGCGCATGACCTTGAGCGTCGTCGCGCTCGAGGTGGATACGGGAGCCGGCAGGCTCACCGGCTTCGGCTATAGCGCCGTCGGCCGCTACGCCCAGGGCGAGATCCTGCGCAGCCGCTT
>CAZVDW010000530.1:0-6548 GCA_964625645.1 uncultured Rhodospirillaceae bacterium | reverse complement strand
CAACGGGCTTTCACCGAAGAGATCCAGCGCCTTGAGTGGCGCCGCAAGCAAATCGAGGAGATCAGCATGGAAGACGTAGCCGAGCGGCTTCGCGAATCGAAGTCCGCAGCAATGGAGAAGCATCATGACGACGGCTTTGCGGAGGGCGTCGTTTGGGCGAAACGGGCGGCCGATTATGCCGAGCTTGAGACAGTCGCTGAGTGGGATGCCGGTGATTGGGAGGAAGCGGACGAAGAAGCTCTGGCCTGGGATTTCGCCAGGGAACTCATCGGCGAAGATAATTTTGGTGGCCGTAACGATGTGAACGACTTCTGGGAGCGCATCGACGCGGACCGATGGCGCCGTGACACGCCGTCGAACGGCTACGTCGCCGGCTTCGCCGAGGGCGCGGTCTCTGTCTGGGAGGAAGTGAAGGACAACATTTAGGAAGCTGGAATCATCATGGCCAAAGAGCCTGACGATTGCCCGCCTGACTATCACCCCGACCTGTGGCGTCGCCTCAGCGACGACGGAAAAGCTGTTGTCCGCGAAGAATCAAAATGGCGCCACGAGCAGGCCAGCGAGATCAAGGAGTGGCTGAAGACCGCGCCGGATACAATCGAAGCTGCGAGGGAGTTCTCGGACCTGCTCTATCAATCCACCGACTGGTGGCGGGCGTCCATCGTGTGGGACCTCTGGGAGTCCGAGATGGGGTACCGGCCTCTATTGCTCGGCGCTGGCGTCGAAGTCGCCCACAAGCGCGGCAAGCGTGGCGGCTCACTTCTCATGCAGTCCGGTGATAATTGGGAAGTGGTGGAGATGTTCTTCGCCACAGACGCGCGCGGCCTGCATTTGGACGATCCGGAGGGTGCCCGCCGTTACAACAAATGGCGCAAGCGGAAGGTCTATCGGGGTGGAGTCGGCGATCCTGTCTATGTCGCCGGCGGCCTGAGCTGGACGCTCGACTTCAAGACGGCACAGTGGTTCGCACGCACGTACAACAATCCCACGCCAGAGAACCCCGGCCATGTCGTCGTTACCCGCCCGCCGAAGTGGCAAGTGCTTGCCTGCTTCGAGCATGAAAAAGAGGTTGTGGTGTGGCCGGACGATGAGCGGTCGTTCGAGGTCGTTGATACTGGGCACGAGCGTGTGCCGAAGCCATGGGATGAACCTAACCTTGAAGAGCTGCGGCGGAAGTTTGCGGAGCGTAAGGCGAAAGGAGCACCACATGACGAATAACGAAACACGCAAACCCACGATCGGCGAGCTATTCGAGCAGGAGCCCAACGCTGAAGCCTTCTTCGCAAAAGCCAGGCAGCACTATCCGAATGTCGCGTTCGAGGATGTGATGGCCGAGGTGAAGCGAGAGCTCGATGGGAAGGAGGCCGAGTATCGGACGCTGGTTCGTACTGCCGAGCTGATGGACGGCGAGGACGATGATGTTCTCGAAGTTCTGGAGCGAAAAGCCGCGGCGGGTGTCGAAGATGCCGCCGAACTGCTTGCCGCATTGACCGACCCGACGCTCACGAAGTTTCAGGAAGAGTTCGAGGCCGCCGCCGAGGAAGACCCTCATTGGAGGCACAACGCAGATGGCAGCTGGACGCCGCTTGAGAGCGCGGTTCACGACACCCCGGAGAAGCTGGTAGAGGCGGCTCGTAGGGCGCGACGGCAGCCTTTGTAAGCCATTGGACCAACGGAACGGAGCCATATCCCTGAGCCCACAATGCCCTTGTACGGCGCAAACTTGATTGCGCCGGCTATTGGCCGTACAATACGTACAATAATACGGACATCGGTAGTGATGCTCCGAAAACAATGTGCGGAGAGGGTAAATGACTCCGAAGACAGAACGTTTCGAAATGCGCCTTGAGCCTATGACGCTTGAGCGCATCGACGCATGGCGGGAGCAGCAATCAGGTGTCCCGACGCGGGCGGAAGCTGTGAGACGCCTCATCGAGTTTGGCTTAAGCGATGTGGGGCGGCGTGGGCCCCGCCTCTCCGACGGCGAGCGGCTGATAGCCTACATGCTGTGCGGAATAGTTAAGGGTTTGGACATAGAGACCGAGCTTGAACCCGGTAAGCTCCAGGAAATCATCGTCGGCGGTCATGATTGGGCGCTAGACTGGGAGTACCCCGGAATCTTCGATGGCCATCGGGTATCCTATGACACCGTTAAGGAGGTTTTGGATATTCTCGGGATGTGGGACGACATCGAGCGCGCGGTAGAGGGCTTCAAGAAGACCGACCGGGCGCGTCTGGCAGAAGGTGCCAAGATATTCGGGCCGATGGCTTCGTTCCCCGGCTTTTGTGGCAACTATGAAACTGAGCACCTGACCGCTTCTGGATTTCTAGTCCAGAAGCTGGGTCGGTTTGAGCGATTCTTCGATCGAGATCTTAACTCACACATTCCACTGGTGGACGCATATAGGCGTATGCTTGCACTGTTCGACCCGATGCGGAGCGGCCTTTCGGGTAGGCATCTTACGTTCGATGAGGTCATATCCCTGTGCCAGGCGGCGGTTCACCCCGACCATCGTTAATTGAGCAATCAGAGTGTCGGGGTAAGGTTGCCTCGGCCTAGCGCCCGTGCAGCCAGGCGGGATCCTTCTCCGCGGCCTCGAATATCAGGTGAGAGACCGTCTCGCCGGCCTTGTCCGCTGGCAAGTGCGGGTTCTGCTCGAGATAGGCCGCCAGGGCAGCGTGATAAGCCTCGCGGTCGCCGTGACCAGCAACGCGCTCGCGGCGATAGGCTGAGCCTACGAGGCGGAGATCGTCGGTGTGGTGGTCGGTGTCGGCCATGATCGCGATCCTTCTCGGGTGCTGCCGGCATGTCAAGGAGGCGACGTTTCCGACAAACGCAATCCTGTGTGCGCGGCTTCAACAAGACCTCTCAGCTTGATTCGTCAGAGCTTGACGAGACGTCCTCGGGCCAGCTTGGCACTTTGTCAGTAGCCTCAAGCTTTGTATAGACGGGCTTGGCGTCGTGCTCCACCAAAGGGCTGAAGTCGCCAGGATTTCGCGCGTATAGGCCAACGAATAGCTGCAGCGTTCCATTTTTAAGGTCGAGCATGCAGTTAGCCATGTCGATGCCATCTTCCGACCGCCGGTACAGCGAGTCTGTTTCGTTCGGCCAATGCACCTTGAAGCCGCACATAACATCACGCTCATCGACCAGAATTTCCATCAAGCCCTTGCAGCGCGGATCGTAGGGGATTGCCACTTGCTTGCGCTGTCCCCACACCTGGCGGGCGAGAAGCTCGATCTGAAAGAACGCGGCGATAAAGGATTTAGCGGCCGATATCTTTTCGGCCAAATCTTCATGTGTAATCTTGAATGCTTTCAGGCCGCTGAGGCCACCGCGGCAACGAAAATCCTCGTCGGTCAAAATGTAGTCGGAGTGCGCGATCGCGTTTCGCAATTTGTTGTCATAAAAATCATCGAAGATGCCGCCAACATCGTTGCCCAACTCGCCGGATAGCTGTTTGATTAACTCGATTTTGCGATGAATGGATATGCCTCGCCGAGAGTAACCCTTCTGTTCCTTCGCGCTCAGAAGATCGAAGTACGGATTGGGGCTGTACCCCTTGCCGAGCTGAAAGCGGAGCAAGTTCGTCAGCACCTCATAAGGGGCATCCATTTCAACGATATGTGAGTAAAGCAGGAGGCCGATACGCCACACCGTCATGTCAGGCGCCTCGAAGTGCTCCTGAGGCACCTCGACTTTGAATAAGCCGTTGATATCATTGAGTATCGCGCGGGATTCTGCATAAGGATCCCAGCCGCGATCTTCCATACCTAGGACGCGAAGCAGGGAGGCGAAATAACGAATGATATCGTTGCTAAATGGATCCGGAGGCAGAAACACCGGCTCCAGGCGCTCGATGTAGTGGTCCCGCCTCTGCGTAAAGGCATCAGCGGGTGCAGCGACAGTCGTCATTTCCTACCTCTACCCGAAATCGCGCACCGGCATCGAACGCGGCTGCTCAAGTTCGCCAATTGCAGCCTTCGCGATGAGGCCAAGCCAACGCTCCAAAAAGTCGTCTTCGTCTTCGCCATCGATTAGTAGCGGACCGTAAGCCACATTGACCCGACCCATTGTTGAGGACAGAGCCGGGTGAGGGGGAGAGAGTACAGTAAGGTGCTCTACTCTCGCCGCAGTTTCTACACGCCCCTGCCTCTTCGATGCCGCACAGCTCGCGCACCCGCCTGTCAGGCCCTCGCCGAGCGACACGTAACGAGCGTTGGTACCGACGTAGTACAGAATAGGGGCGACCCACCGACGCCTTGAGCGCAATATCACAGCCCCTGGAGCACGCGTCAGAGCGAAACAGCGTCTCCCTTACCGCAGGCGTTTTCTAACGCTCATAGTACGGAGAGGGTACTGCAAACGGGGGTGTTGCTGGCCTGATCGGGGGGGCATTCGGTAGGCTCCCGCCATTGCATCCGAGAGCTGCTGCGGATCACGCCAGTAGGCACGCAAGGGGCACGATGATGGACCTGATAACGCTGATCTTGAAGCTGCTGGGGATGCTGTAGCGGATCACGCCGGGTAGGACAATAGGGAGACGGCAGCACAGGCGTTTGGCCTGAGCATATGAGAGCAACCTCGGTCATCTCTGTGCAAACTGCCTCAGCGAAGGGATACAGAGATAGTACGGGAGCGGTACGGCAAACCCTGGCCTAGACCGTGGACGAGGCCAAAGACATTCACGACAAGGCCGACGCCATGCGGGCCTATGCCCGGCAGGCGAAGAACCGGGCGCTTGAGGTCGCCGCAACGGAGACCGGCGGATTATCCCCCAGGGGGCGGTGGCTTCCGCGATGCAGGCCCGGCCGCCACCTTGGCCAGCTCGACGAAATCCTGGATCGGCGTGCGCGGTCCCTTGCCAAACTCGAGCGGCGGGTCGAAGGCGGCGGTGAGATCGGCGAAGGACACCGGTACATCCGTCAGGAAGGCAAGGCTGAGGGTATTGGCGCGGGTCTGGTAGAAGGCCGCCAGGCGCAGCAGGAAGCGCACCAGCGGCACCAAGATCGTGACCAGGAAGATCACCACCGCGATGACGCCGATGCGCGTGATCGTCAGTTGCACGAAATCGGTGTTGGTGAGGTCCATCGAGCGGTTGGCGTAGAGCCTGCCCGTTTCAGCCATCGCTTGAGCGGCATTGGACAGCTTTTGGGTGGCGGTTTCGACTTCCCGTTGCAGGGCCAAGCTCTCGCCTTTCCAGGCATCCAAGCCGCCGACCGCCGCATCGTTGACGGCGGCGTTGATGGCCTGGAAAGCTGCAGCCGAGGCGCTCGTTTCCGTTGTGATTCGCCCGACCTCCGTCAGCATGGTCTGCCATTCATCGTCCCAAAGCCCGTCATACTCCTGGTTCTTCCATTCCTCCACTTGGCTCTCCCAGCGCAAAACCAACGAATACGCCATGTCAAACCTGCCTGCTGCTATGCTGACCTCGTCCCTGACATCGATGAGCAGCGTCGCGAGCCGATCCGTTTCGGCGGCGAAGGCGTCAACTTCGCCGGCGTGGAGAGCACTGCTCCTCTCGGCAAGGGTCGAAACCCGCTCGGCAGATTCCGTGAACTCGTCGGCGCGCAGATCGAGCTGCAACTGTACGCCCTCGAAGGCGAACCGATAGGACGAGTTGTAGAACCACGCGCCGCCGCCCAAGGTGAGGATCACCAGCCCGATCGTCAGCACCGCCAAGATGTTGCAGCCCCAGGCGCGCCGCTCCAGGCGGTAGATCTCTCCCAACACGATCTCGCGCCCATCCGCCGCCGCGGCGCGGGGGTCGGCCCGCTGGCCCATAAGTCGCCGGATGAGATTCGGTGTCCTGACCATCCCGTCGCCCGCCATCGCTCCTACTCCCCTGCTTGTCGAACGCGTGGACCGTGCCACTTTGCGCGCAACCGAAACGCGCGTCAAGGCGCCGGCCACCCGTTCGGCGCCAGGGGCCGACGTGAGCGCCCCGCCTGGGGCAACGTGGCATCATGAGCGCCCTGGCCAAATACGAGGCGGCCTGCGCGGCGCTGGCTGCCGCCAAGACCGTCGACGAGGCGAAGGAGATCGGCAACCGGGCCGAGGCGCTGCGGGCCTATGCCCGGCAGGCGAAGAACCGCGAGCTTGAGGTTGACGCGGCAGAGATCCGCATGCGCGCCGAGCGCCGGCTGGGTGAGTTGATCCGGGCACAGAAGGAAACCGTGGGGCTCGCACCGCCGGGGCGCCCCAAGAAAAACGGTTCCTCGTCGGAACCAATTTCTAGGCCGCCAACCCTCGCCCAAGCCGGTATCGACAAGAAGCTCTCCAGCCGTGCCCAAAAGCTCGCGGCCGTGCCCGAAGATCGTTTCGAAGGCATGATCCGAGACTGGCGAGAGCGGGTCGAGCAAGGCCAATATCCAGGCTGCCCACAAGCGCTCCAACCGCGCTCCCACTGGTCACTTTATGGTCACTCGAAAGAAAAAGAGGCCAGGTCGCTATGACCTAACCCCTTGAAAAAACTGGTGGAGCCAGGCGGAATCGAACCGCCGACCTCTTGAATGCCATTCAAGCGCTCTCCCAACTGAGCTATGGC
>CAZVDW010000529.1:0-1720 GCA_964625645.1 uncultured Rhodospirillaceae bacterium | reverse complement strand
TCTCGTTCACCTGATCCTCGCGGCCGATCAGCACCGGCGTGCCGAAGCCGCTGGCGTGCCATTGCAGCGCCGCGCGGATGACCTGTTCCTCCTCGCCTTCGGCAAACACCATGCGCTTGGGAGAAGCCTGCACCTGCTCCTGGATCATGTGTATGTGGGTCGCGGTGGGATCGAGCCGTGCTTCCAGGATGCGCGCGTAATGGTCGAAATCGGCGATCGGCAGGCTGGCCACGCCGCTCTCCATCGCAGCCTTCGCCACGGCCATGGGCACGGCCACGATGAGGCGCGGATCGAACGGCTTCGGGATGACATATTCGGGCCCGTAGCGCAGACCCTCGGCGGCATAGGCCGCTGCCACCTCGTCCGGCACGTCCTCGCGCGCGAGGTCGGCGAGGGCCTGGGCGGCGGCGCTCTTCATCTCTTCGTTGATGGTGGTCGCCCGCACGTCGAGCGCGCCGCGGAAGAGATAGGGGAAGCCGAGCACGTTGTTGATCTGGTTCGGGTAGTCCGAGCGCCCGGTCGCCATGATGGCGTCGTCGCGGATCTCCGCAACCGCCTCGGGCGTGATCTCCGGGTCCGGGTTGGCCATGGCGAAGATGATCGGCTGGTCGGCCATCGAGCGCACCATGTCCGCCGTCACCGCGCCCTTGACCGAGAGGCCGAAGAAGGCATCGGCGCCTGCCATCGCCTCGGCCAGGGTGCGCATCGGCGTATCGACGGCGTGGGCCGACTTCCACTGGTTCATGCCGGCTTCGCGGCCCTTGTAGACGACGCCGCGGGTGTCGCAGAGGGTGGCGTTCTCGTGCGGCATGCCCATGGTCTTGAGCAGCTCGACACAAGCGATGGCGGCGGCACCCGCGCCGTTGATCACCAGGCGGGTCTCGGCCATGTTGCGCCCGGTCAGTTGCAGGGCGTTGATCAGGCCCGCGGCGGCGATGATCGCCGTGCCGTGCTGGTCGTCGTGGAAGACCGGAATGTCCATGCATTCGCGCAGGCGCTGCTCGATGATGAAGCACTCCGGCGCCTTGATGTCCTCGAGGTTGATGCCGCCCCAGGACTTGCCGAGAAAGCGCACGCAGTTGATGAACTCGTCGACATCCTCGGTATCCACCTCGAGATCGATGCCGTCGATATCGGCAAAGCGCTTGAACAGCACCGCCTTGCCCTCCATCACCGGCTTCGAGGCCAGGGCACCGATATTGCCCAGACCGAGCACGGCGGTGCCGTTGGATATCACCGCCACCATGTTGCCGCGCGCGGTGTAATCGTAGGAGACTGCCGGGTCCTTCTCGATCTCCAGGCAGGGAACCGCAACACCCGGCGAATAGGCGAGAGACAGCTCGCGGGCCGTGGTCAGCGGCTTTGTCGCGGTGATCTCCAGCTTTCCCGGTTTGCCTGTCGCGTGAAAGGCCAGCGCCTCGGCGTCGCTGGCGCGATAAGGTGTCGTTGATTCCGGCATGAGGGTGTGCGTCCCTGGCTGGGCACTGAGAAATGTCTAGACAATCAATCTAGAGCCCTATTCCGCCATATGGAACCGCTTTCATGGAAGCTGTTCCCCAAGCTCCAAAGGGGCTCTAGATGTGGAGTCTCATGAGTTTGTTCACATTTGAGCCTGAACGGCTGATGGGTGTTTGTCTATTTATCCCGGCGTGGGGTCTGTGCCAATTGTAATGATGTAGCCAGTGGGGCAGCTCTTGCTTTCGTTGCTCGGAGGTCTGGT
>CAZVDW010000528.1:0-3413 GCA_964625645.1 uncultured Rhodospirillaceae bacterium | reverse complement strand
GATGCTCGATACCGACGGCTAGCGCCACGGCTGATATCCCCTCTGCGGCCAGCGGCCGTGGTCGCCGCTTGACGCCCGCCGCGGCGCCCCGGAGCATAGAAGCGGCGCGCCTTGGCGGTCAAGCGCCGCCATGGCGATGGGAAGGGACAGTGAAAGAGCTGCTGCGAAGCAACGATATGGTCCGCATCTCCTGGGTATCGGCATTGCTCGACGACTCAGGGATTGAATCCGTGGTGCTGGATGGGCACGCCAGCGTCGTCGAGGGGTCGATCGGTGCCATTCAGCGCCGTATCATGGTGCTCGACGAGGATTGGCAGCAGGCGCGGCGGATGCTGGAAGATGCCGGCGAAGTCTGAGGACGGCCTGCTCGGCGGCCGCGTGCGGCTGCGGCAGCCGGCGGAGGGCTATCGCGCCGCCATAGACCCGGTGCTGCTGGCGGCGGCGGCGCCCGCACGCCCGGGGCAGTCGGTGGTGGACCTGGGCTGCGGGCCGGGGGCGGCGGCGCTTTGTCTGCTGCGGCGGGTCGGGGATTGCCGCGTCACGGGCATCGAGTTGCAGGCGGACCTGGTGGCGCTGGCCAACGAGAACGCGTCCGCGAACGGGCTGGAGGGCCTGTTTTCCGTGGTTTGCGGCGATGTGGCATCGCTGGATCGCTCCGCTTTCGGCGGCGTCGACCAGGTGATCAGCAACCCGCCCTATCTGCCGCCCGAGCGCGCGGCAGCGGACAAGCTGGGCGATGTGGCGACTGTCGAGACCGTGCCGCTTGCCGCTTGGTTAGCGGTGGCTCTCTCTCTGGTGCGCGAAAAGGGCTGTGTCACCGTGATCCATCGCGCCGACCGTCTTGACGAGATCTTGGCGGCGTTGCGGCCGCGGGCGGGCGATATTGCCGTGCTGCCGCTGTGGCCGCGGGCCGGCGAGCCCGCCCGGCGTGTTATCGTCTCCGCCCGCCGCGGCGTGCGCTCGCCGCTCAGGCTTCTGCCCGGGCTCGTCTTGCACCGCGCCGACGGCTCCTATACGGATGCGGCGGAGGCGGTGTTGCGCCATGGCGGCGCGCTTTCAGTGCAGGCAGCGCCAGATGACGGAGAGAGATGATGGGCCTTGGCTTCCTGCCCTTCATGCCGAAACCGCCGATCGTGGCGGTGATTCGCTTGAGCGGCATGATATCGCCGACGCCGCGGGCTTTTCGCGGCAACCTCAATCTTGCCGGATTGGCGGGGCGGATCGAGCGCGCCGGCGCCATGAAGGGCGTGCGTGCCATTGCCTTGCAGGTGAATTCGCCGGGCGGCTCGCCCGTGCAATCGGAGCTGATCGCCAAGCGCCTGCGGGCCGTGGCGCGGGAATCCAATGTGCCGCTGTTCGCCTTTGTCGAGGATGTCGCCGCCTCCGGCGGCTATTGGCTGGCCTGCGCGGCGGACGAGATTTTCGCCGAGCGCTCGTCGCTGATCGGCTCCATCGGCGTGGTTTCGTCCGGTTTCGGCTTTGCCGAGGCGATCGAGCGGCTAGGTGTCGAGCGGCGCGTGCATGCCCAGGGCCGGCACAAGGCGATGCTTGACCCGTTCCGCCCCGAAAACGCCGATGATGTGGCACGACTCGAAAGCCTGCAGCGGGAAATTCACCAGGCCTTCAAGGACCAGGTGCGCGAGCGCCGCGGCAAGCGCCTGAAAGGCGACGACGATGTGCTCTTCGAGGGCGATGTCTGGACCGGCGAGGGCGCTTTGGCGCTGGGCCTGATCGACGGCATCGGCGACATGCGCACGGTCATGCGCGACCGTTTCGGCAAGAAAGTTCGCTGGCGCGTCATGGGTCCGCAAAAGGGCTGGCTTCGCCGCCGTTTCGGCATGAGCCGGGCGCCGGCCCTGGACTTCGACTCCCACACCCTGGTCAGCGGGGCATTTGCCGCCGTCGAAGAGCGCGCTCTGTGGGCGCGATTCGGTCTCTGATCAGCAGTGCTGGCGGTCGGCGCCGCTATGGGCTAAGACTGCGCAATCGAAGCAATCAGCGGAACGCTCCCGATGTTCGGTTTCAGCCTGCCAAAGCTCATCTTCACGGTCCTCGTCGTGGTGGTCGTGTTCTACGGCTTCAAGGCCGTGTCCCAGTTGCAGGAACGCCGCGAGCGGCAGGTTGCCAGCCGGGGCAAATCCGGCGGCGGCGGTAAGGCGGCAAAGCGCTCGGCCGGTGTCGAGGACATGGTGGCCTGCGACGTCTGCGGCACCTTCGTGCCGGCCCGCAGCGCCCGCTCCTGCGGGCGCGGCGATTGCCCTTACGCGGCGTGACCGTGGCGCGCTTGACCGGCTTTGCCGGCGGTCCCAAGGTCCGCCCGCGCCGTTTCCCCACAGCCCTCTGACCCTCCCCGCGATGGCCGCTTCCGACAGGCATCCGCCGAGCTTCCAGAGCCTGATATTGACGCTTCAGTCCTATTGGGCCGAGCGCGGCTGCGTGCTGCTGCAGCCCTACGACATGATGGTCGGCGCCGGCACCTTCCATCCGGCGACGCTGCTGCGCAGCCTTGGGCCGCAGCCCTGGAACGCGGCCTATGTGCAGCCGTCCAGGCGGCCCACGGACGGGCGCTATGGCGAGAACCCGAACCGGCTGCAGCATTACTACCAGTTCCAGGTCATCCTCAAGCCGTCGCCGGACGACATCCAGGCGCGCTATCTGGCAAGCCTCAAGGCGCTCGGCATCGAGGCCGGCCGCCACGACATCCGCTTTGTCGAGGACGATTGGGAGAGCCCGACCCTGGGCGCCTGGGGGCTCGGCTGGGAGGTCTGGTGCGACGGCATGGAGGTCTCCCAGTTCACCTATTTCCAGCAGGTCGGCGGCATCGACTGTGCGCCGGTCTCGGGCGAGCTGACCTATGGCCTGGAGCGGCTGGCGATGTACGTCCAGGGCATCGAGAACGTCTACGATCTCGATTGGAACGGCGCCGGGGTCAGCTATGGCGACGTCTTCCTGGAGAACGAGAAGCAATATTCGAAGCAGAATTTCAGCGTCGCCGACGTCGATATCCTGTTCCGCCATTTCTCGGACGCCGAGGCCGAGTGCGAGGCACTGCTGGCGCAGGATTTGCCGCTGCCGGCCTATGACCAGTGCATCGCCGCCAGCCACCTGTTCAACATGCTCGATGCGCGCGGCGTCATCAGCGTCACCGAGCGCGCCGCCTATATCGGGCGCGTCCGTGCCCTGGCCAAGCGCTGCTGCGAGGAATGGCTCGCCAGTCAGGGCGGCGACGATGGCTGAGCTGCTGCTGGAGATATTCTCCGAGGAGATTCCGGCGCGCATGCAGGGCCCGGCGGCCGACCAGTTGCGCAAGGCGGTGGCCGAGCTGACCGGCAGCGAAGACGTTCGCACCTTCGTCACGCCGCGGCGGCTGGTTGCGGTCGCGGACGGGCTGCCGACGGTGCAGCCGGATGTCA
>CAZVDW010000527.1:0-2736 GCA_964625645.1 uncultured Rhodospirillaceae bacterium | reverse complement strand
GGACCGGCGCGAGCAGGTCGCGGGCTTCGCTGGTCTTGCCCTGGGACTGCCAGAGGCGCGCGAGCGAGGTGGCGGCGCGCTGCTCGAACAGCTTGGCCGCATCGGCCTGCGCCAGCGCGATCGCTTCTTGGTACTCCGATTCCGCCTCATCGGCGAGATCGTGTCGCAACGCTATTTCACCGCGCAGGCGATGTAACTCCGGTCCCGCGCGATGCTCGCCGGACCGGTGCATAAAGGAATCGGCCGCATCCAAGGCCTCGCTGGCTTGGCCTATTTCGCCCTGCGCCAGGCAGGCTTCGGCAAACAGAACATCCCAACCGGATGAATTAAACAGGCCCCAATGGCTGCGTGTCGCGTCGACCGCGTGGCCCATATCGTCGAGATTGCCGTGTCCGGTCCCCAGGCTTATCTCCGCCCATTCCTTGTATAACCGCGCCCAGGCCGTGTGCGCGGGATAGCCATAGGCCTCGGATTCCGTAATGAGCCGCTCCGCGTACGACTGCGCCGCGGTCTTATTGTGCCCAAGGACGCTCAACTGGGCCGCGTTCGCGAGAACGCCGAACCGCGTGGCCACGTTATCGGCCGCGCTTTGGTGCGACAGCGACTGCTCGCTGGCCTTCTGCGCCTGATCGGGATAGCCCAACAGCAGCATTGTCGTTGACGTGTAGCCAAGGCAAATGGCCTGGGGATCGTAGCCGTACATCGATGCATCGCTGCGATGGCGCTCCGGATCGTAAAGCGCGATCGCTTGTTGCAGGTGTTCGCGGGCCTCGCCAAGGTCGCCTTTCCAAAACGAGATAGCGCCGTACATGCGATGCGCCTCCAGCAGATATGCGGGGTCGCCTGCGGCCTCTCCGAGGAGAATGCACTCGCGGCTTACGCTCTCCGCAGCCTCGTAGTCCGCGGCGGCCGAGGCTTGTCCCCAGAGCCCGAACATGACCTGGAAGCGTACTCGCATTTCGTCAGTTGCCCGGCTGAGACCGCGCGCCTCTTGATAGACCGCATGAAGTCCCGAGTGCCGATATCCATGGCCAACCCTTAACACTACTGCCAGTGCCAATAGGATATCCAGCTTTTGCCTACGCCAAGCGTCACTCTGCGGCATATCGTCCATGAGAGACAGCGCATGCTTGAATTGCTGGTAGGCCTCGGTCAGTGCCAGGCGCCCAGCGGCCATCTCGCCGGCCTTGAACAAGTATCCCAAGCCCTGCTCTTTCATGCCGGCGGCCACGTAGTGGTGCGCGACGACTTCCGGCTGCTGTTGAGCCAGATTCGGAAAACTGTTCTCCAACGCCTGAGCGATATCACGATGCAGCGTGATTCGGCGCTCCTTCAGCAGCGATCCGTAGGCCGTGTCCTGCACCAGCGCGTGCTTGAAGACATAGTCGCTTTCAGCGCGAAAGGTCAGTTGGTTTTCCATCAAATCTTGGAGCGCATCATCCAGTGCCGTGCCCGCCAGCGGCGAGACTTCCGCCAACAGATCACGATTGAACTCCCGGCCAATACAGGCGCCAATCTGAGCGACTTCCTTGGCATCGCCAAGACTGTCGAGACGTGCCATCAGCGAATCCTGCAAGGTCTCGGGCACCGTGCCGCTGCTGCCCTCCGCCACGGTCTTGGTCAGCTCCTCGACGAACAGCGGCACGCCATCGCATCTGGCGACGATCTGGTCAAGGACGTCGTCGGGCAATGGCGCATTGGAGACCCGCGCGACCATCGCGGCCGCGTCGGCGCGGCCGAGGCGGGTCAACGACAACGGCGCAACGTGGCCCTGACCGAGCCAGGGCGGGGTGTATTCCGGGCGATGAGTGATGACGGCGAGCAGGCGGTGGCCCGCTGCCATCGGCAGCAGCAGATCGAGCAGCTCCTGGCTGCTCGGGTCGATCCAGTGGGCGTCCTCGAAGACCAGCAGCACGGGCGCCTCGGCCGCCAGCGTCACCACCCCCTCGGCGAGCAGGCGCAGCGTCTCTTCCTTCTGCTTCTGCGGACTCATGGCCAGGGCCGGATAGCGCTCTGTCGGCAAGGACAGAAGAGACACTACGAGCGCCCGGCCCGTGCCATCGGGCAACAGGGCCTCGAGCTTGTCGAGCTTTTGCTCGGGCGTATCGTCTCGGACGAAGCCGGCCGCCCGTTCGATCTGCTCGATGACCGGATGCAGGGCCGAGTTGGTGTGGTAGGGGCTGCACTGGTAGCGCAGTCTTGTGTGGGGCTCGTCGGCGACGCGCTCGCGCAGGGCCTGGGTGATGCGGCTCTTGCCTATCCCCGGCTCGCCGCTCAGCAGGAGCACCTGGCCCTCGCCGGTCTTGGCCCGTTCCCAGCGGGCCATGACCATGGCCATCTCGGCTTCGCGGCCGACCAGCGGCGTCAGCTGACGCGTGCGCGCCTCGAAACGGCCCTCGGTGGCGGCGAGACCGCTGACACGATGCGCCGGCACCGGCTCGACGATACCTTTGAGCGCCTGCTCGCCCATATCGACCAGCTCGAAGGTGCCGCCGAGCAATCTGCGCGTCGAAGGTCCGATGACGATCTCGTCCGGCCCCGCCAGCCCTTGCAGGCGCGCCGCCAGGTTCGGCGTCTCGCCCACCGCCAGCTTGGGCACCGAGGCATCCCCCGCGCCGGTCTCGCCGACCACCACCGGGCCGGTGGCGATGCCGATGCGCACTTGCAGCGCCATGGCATTGACAGCATCGACGATATCCAGCGAGGCGCGCACAGCCCGCTCGGCATCGTCCTCAT
>CAZVDW010000526.1:0-4158 GCA_964625645.1 uncultured Rhodospirillaceae bacterium | reverse complement strand
GGCCCGGCCGCGGTCGTTGAAATAGAGCTTGAGCGGCACCAGCGTATAGCCCTGGCGCTGCACGAGGCCCGACAGCCGCGCGATCTCGCGCCGGTGCAGCAGCAGCTTGCGCGGCCGCAAGGGCTCGTGGTTCTGGCGGTTGGCGGCGGGATAGCGGGAGATGTTGGCGTTGAGCAGGAACATCTCGCCATCGCGCGCCTCGGCATAGGAATCGCCCAAGCTGGCGCGCCCGGCGCGCATCGACTTGACCTCGGTGCCGACCAGCACGAGCCCCGCCTCGAGGCTGTCCTCGATGAAATAGTCGTGCCGCGCCTTACGGTTTTGCGCGACCGGCTTGTTGGTTACGTCGCGGCTCGCCACCGGGTGACACCTTCGCCGAGCAGCCCGGCCGACTGCAGCGCCGCCTCGACGCCGGCGGCCGTTGCCGCGCCGATGGTCACCATCGGCAGTCTGAGCTCCGACGAGCAGAGCCCGAGCAGGCTGGCGGCATGCTTCACCGGCGCCGGGCTGGTCTCGACGAAGAGCGAGTCATGCAGGGGCATGAGCGTGTCGTGCAACTCCAGCGCCTTGGCCGCGTCGCCCGCCTGCCAGGCCTCGTGCACCGCGGCACACTGGGCCGGCGCGATGTTCGAAGTCACCGAGATGCAGCCGTGGCCGCCATGGGCGAGATAGGCCAGCGCCGTGCCGTCCTCGCCGGAGAGCAGGCAGAAATCCTCGCCGATGGCGAGGCGCTCGAGCAGCGGCCGGGTGAGATCGGCGGTGGCATCCTTGACGCCGATGATGTTGGGGATCTTGGCCAGGCCGGCCATGGTCTCGACGCTCATATTGACCACCGAGCGGCCGGGGATGTTGTAGATGATAATGGGAATGTCGGCCGCCGTCGCCACCGCCGCGAAATGGGCATACAACCCGGCCTGGGTGGGCTTGTTGTAATAGGGCGTGACGACCAGCGCCGCGTCCGCGCCCATCTGATGGGCGTGCCTGGTCAGGCTCACCGATTCCTCGGTCGAGTTCGAGCCCGCCCCGGCGATAACCGGCACGCGCCCGGCCACGGCCTCGATGCAAAGCTCGGTCACCCGCCTGTGCTCGGCATGGCTCAAGGTCGGCGATTCGCCCGTCGTGCCGCATGGCACGACACCGTGAACACCCTGCTCGACCTGCCAGTTGACGAAACTCTGGAATGCCTTCTCCGCCACCTTGCCATTCTCGAACGGCGTGACGAGAGCGGTGATGGATCCTTTGAACATGGCCGTCTCCTGTCCCTGCCCTGGCGGGCCTGCGGGTCTTCCTTGAAATGGGGCCCGAACAATACGCCCGGCCCGCAGCCGCCTCAAGCGCATTTGAAGGCATACCGCCAAGGCCTTCGACTATACTGCACGCGCAACAGGCGAGGTGGAATATGGCGAAGGCGCGGCGTTGGTGGCTCGGCATGTTGGCGGCAGCGGCGGCGCTGGTCGTAACCCAGGCCGCCGCCCGACCCCCGGAGCCCGTCGATGGCGCCGACCTGACCATCGCCTATCGCGCCATGCAGGCCTTCAACAGGGGCAATTGGCAAGGCGCGCGCGCCGAGGCGGCCACGGCCAGCGATCCCCTTGTCGCCAAGCTGGTGGCCTGGGGCACCCTGCGTCTGAAGGACAAGACCTCCACATTCGCCGAGATATCCGGCTTCCTCGCCGCCAATGCCGATTGGGCCGGTTTGGCGCCGTTGCGCCGCCATGGCGAGAGAAACATGCCCGACACCTTGTCGGCCGCCGCCGTGGTGGCATGGTTCAGCCAGCTTCCGCCGATTACCGGCGAGGGCAAGTTTCGCCTCGGCTCGGCGCTTGTCTCGACGGGAGACCGCGCAGGCGGCACCACCATGTTGCGCGAGGCCTGGACCAGGCACGACCTCGACCGCCCGACGGAGCGAAAACTGATCGGCGAGCATGCCGGCCTGTTGCGCCCCGCCGATCACTGGGCGCGCGTCGACCGCCTGTTGTGGGGCGACCAGGTAACCGTGGCGCGCCGCGCTCTGCCCTATCTCGACGCGGGGCATCGCCTCTTGGCCAAGGCGCGCATCGCCTTGATCACCGGCCGGGGCGGGGTCGATGCGGCGATCGCCAGGGTGCCCCCAGCCCTCGCCAGCGACCCCGGGCTGCTCTATCAGCGCATCCGCTGGCGGCGAAACGCTGGCAACGACAGCGGCGCCGCGGCTTTATTGATGGCACCACCGCCGTCGCTCGGCGAAGAACGGCAATGGCTGAAGCAACGCCTCGCCCTGACGCGCGAAGCCATCTCGCAGGGCCGCCACGCCGATGCCTACCGGATCGTCGCGGCGCACGGCCAGACGCGTGCGGCCGGTGTCGCCGAGGCGGAGTGGCTGGCCGGCTGGCTGGCCTTGCGCCACCTCAACCAGCCCCGGGCCGCCTTCGCCCATTTCCTTGCCATGCACAAGGTGGTCAAGCTGCCGATCAGCGTCGGCCGCGCCGCCTATTGGGCCGGCCGGGCGGCAAAGGCGGCCGGAAATGTGTCGGATGCATCGCTCTGGTATCAGCGCGCCGCCTCGCGTCCGACCAGCTATTACGGCCAGCTTGCCGCCGTCGCGCTGGGCCGCAAGATGCTGCGCCTGCCCCCGGCGATGCGCCCCGTGCCCGCGGCGGGTTTCGAGGCGCGGGAGCAGATCCGCCTGGCACGACTGCTGGGTGAGCTTGGCGAGGACAAGCTGATGAGCCTGGTCCTTGCGCACGCGCTCGATACCGCCTCGACACCGCTCGAGCGGACCCGCATCGCCAGGATACCGCTCGATTACGACCAGTCCCATGTCGCCATACGCGCCGCCAAGCGGGCGCAGCGCGACGGCATCGTGGTGCTCGACGCGGCCTATCCGGTGCCCAAAGTCTTTGCCCGCTGGATGCCCGGCGCCGGCGCGCCCGAGCTCGCCGTCATGCTTGCCCTGGCGCGCCAGGAGAGCGAGATGAACCCGGGTGTGGTCAGCTCCGCCGGCGCGCGCGGTCTGGTGCAGCTCATGCCGGCGACGGCCAAAATGATGGCGGGACAGCTCGGCCTGGCCTATGAAGCCGGCCGCCTGACCAGCGACCCGGCCTACAACCTCCAGCTCGGCAGCGCCTATCTCGCCGACAGGCTTGTCGAATTCGGCAATTCGCACGTCCTCGCCTTTGCCGCCTACAATGCCGGGCCCGGCCGCGTGCGCACATGGCTGAGCAAGAATGGCGACCCGCGTTCGCCGGGGGTTGACGTGGTGGATTGGATCGAGCAAATCCCCTTCAACGAAACGCGAAACTATGTCCAACGTGTGCTTGAGGGTACGCAAGTCTATCGTGTCCTGCTAGCCGGTCGCGGCGACAGGCCGAAGCTTACCCTGATGGCGGAAATGCTCGGCAGCGGCAGCCCATAGGGTACCATGCAAAACGGACGACCCGAGATCGACGATATCGTCGACGCCGCACGGCGCCTGCGCCGCCACGCCGTGACCACGCCGCTGCTTAACGCGCCGGCCCTCGATGCGATGGTCGGCGGCCGCCTGTTGCTCAAGGCGGAGCCGCTGCAGCGCACCGGCTCGTTCAAGTTCCGCGGCGCCTACAACCGCATCAGCCGCATTCCCGAAGGCGAGCGTGGCAATGGCGTGGTGGCCTGGTCGTCCGGCAATCATGCCCAGGGCGTGGCGGCGGCGGCGGCATTGCTCGGCGTGCGGGCGACCATCGTCATGCCGTCGGACGCGCCGACGCCAAAGGTCGAGAACACTCGGGCGCTCGGCGCCGAGGTCGTGCCGTACGACCGCTACAGCGAAAGCCGCGAGGAGATCGGCGCAGGCCTGGCCGAGGCTCAAGGCGCCACCATCGTGCGGCCCTATGACGATCCCTGGATCATTGCCGGCCAAGGCACGGTCGGCCTCGAGGCCGCGGCACAGGCCACCGCCCTCGGGCTGGTGCCGGACGCGGCCCTGGTCTGTTGCGGCGGCGGCGGGCTGATCGCCGGCACATCGCTGGCCCTGAAAGACCACCTGCCGGGCATAGCCGTGCATCCGGTCGAGCCACAAGGCTTCGACGACACCGCGCGTTCGCTGGCGGCCGGCGCACGCACGGCCAACGATCCGGATGCCCGCTCGCTTTGCGACGCGCTTTTGGCGCCCGAGCCGGGCGAGCTGACCTTTGCCATCAA
>CAZVDW010000525.1:0-4126 GCA_964625645.1 uncultured Rhodospirillaceae bacterium | reverse complement strand
CACGGCCCTGATGATGGCCGCTGCCGCCGGTCACGCGGAGGCGGTCAGCCTATTGCGCCAAGCCGGCGCCGACCCGGCCCTCGCCGACAAGGAGGGCCAGACCCTCTGCACCCTGGCCCCTCCGCCTGCTGACACAATTGGTGACAGTTACTTATTATTTCTCGGAAATATATTATTTTTTAATGGCTTAATGACTCTCAAACTCGTCTGGTACCGTGACGCTGTGTGTAACGCATTGTTTTTTATCCGAAAATACCAAAATAATAGGTAACTGTCGCCAATTAAGTGAGACGCAGACCCATGGCGTGGCGCATGAAGACGCGCTTGAGCGGCGGTATCTTGTCGACGGCGGCGAGGCCGAGGTCGCGGCCCAGGCGCAGGGCTGCGATGTCGTTCGAGAACAGCCGGTTGATGCCGTCGGTGACCAGGCTCATGCTGAGCACGTCGAAGCGGCGGCGCCGCGCATAGGTCGCGAGGCCGTATGCGGTGCCGGGGTCGAGACCGAGGCCGGCTGTCTCAGCCAGCACTTCCGCCAGCACGCCGACATCGCGCAGGCCGAGATTGAGGCCCTGCCCGGCAATCGGGTGGATGGCCCGCGCCGCATCGCCGACTAGGGCCAGGCGGCGCTCGGTCATGCGCTCGGCCCAGCTCAGCGCCAGGGGATAGCTCCAGCGCCGCCCGGCGGGTCTTACCTCGCCGAGGAAATCCGTGAAGCGCCAGGCCAGCTCGGCGGCAAAGGCCTCGTCGTCGAGCGCCATCAGCGTCGGTGCCAAGTCCTCGCGCTCGGTCCAGACCAGTGACGAGCGGTTGCCGGGCAGAGGCAATATGGCGAAGGGGCCGGCGGCCAGGAAGCGCTCCTGGGCGATGCCGCGATGGGGCCGCTCGTGCTCGACGCTGCAGACGATGGCGGTCTGGTGATAGGCAAGCCGGCGCACGCCGATGCCGGCGCCGCCGCGTGTCGTCGAGGCGCGTCCGTCGGCGGCGATGGCAAGGCGGGCGCGGACGCCGCGGCCGTCTCCGAGCCGGGCTGTGACGCCGGTCACGCCGCGCTCCAGCGAGGCGACTTCGCCCGGCGCCAGATGCGTGACCTCGGGGGTCGCGGCGATGGCGTCATGCAATGCCGTGCGCGTCACCCGGTTCTCGACCATGTAGCCGAATGGCTCGTCGCCGAGGTCCGTGTGGTCGTAGTGCAGGAACAGCTGCGAATCGCCGTCCGAGACGCGGATCTCGAGGATCGGTTGGGCCTCCGCTGCCATGCCCTGCCAGACGCCGATGTCCTGCAACAGGCGCACCGAGCCTGCTGCCAACGCCGAGGCGCGGCCATCCGCCGCGGCAGCCAGCGCGGCGGCTGGCGCCTCGCGGTCGACCACGATCGAGGTCAGCCCGGCACCCGCCACGGCGCGGGCGAGGCTGAGGCCGATCATGCCGCCGCCAACGATCAGCAGGTCCGCGTCCAGGCTCCTGGTGTCTTGCTTGGCCATGTGTCGAGCTTCGATCCTCGGGCAACCTTTGTCCAGTAGGATGCCGCCCTTTGCCGCGGGTTCCGCACGCCCTATAACCGGCCCATGGCGAGGGGGGCAAGGCAATGACGGTGTTGGCCTGGGCTGGCGCGCTTGGCGGCGCCATGTGGCTGGCGCTGCTGGCGCTGCCATGGCGGCCCTGGAGCACGCGTGAGCGCCTGGCGCCGGCTCAGGGCGCGGTGCCGCTTCGCGATGTCACGGTGCTGATCCCCGCACGCGACGAGGCGGCGGTGCTGCCGCGCACCCTGGCGGCCCTGGCCGAGCAGGGCGAAGGGCTCGAGGTCATCGTCATAGACGACCAGTCGGGCGACGGTACCGGCGATGTCGCGCGCGCTGCCGCCGCGCAGGTCATCGACGGCGCGCCGCGGCCCGCGGGCTGGAGCGGCAAGCTGTGGGCGCTGGAGCAGGGACGGCGGCAGGCGGCGCGGCCGCTCATCCTCCTGCTCGATGCCGACATCGCGCTGGCGCCGGGCATGCTGGCGGCCTTGCTCGCCAAGCGCGCCGAGAGCGGTGCCGCGCTGGTCTCGATCATGGCCACGCTATCGACGGCCGGGTTTTGGCAAAGGCTGCTGGTGCCGGCCTTCGTCTATTTCTTCAAGCTGCTCTATCCCTTCGCCTTGTCGAATGGGTCACGGACAGCGATAGCCGCGGCGGCGGGCGGCTGCATCCTCATCGAGCGCGCGGCGCTGGAGGCGATCGGCGGCTTCGCGGCGCTGTCGGGCGCCTTGATCGACGACTGCGCCCTTGCCGCGGCGATCAAGCGCAGCGGCCGGCGCACCTGGATCGGGCTCGGCCACGGCGTGGTCAGCCATCGCGTCCATGCGGAACTGGCGCCGATCTGGGCCATGGTCTCGCGCACCGCCTATACCCAGCTGCGCCATTCCCCGGCCTTGCTGGCCCTGTGCACGGCACTGATGGCGCTTGCCTTCTGGGCGCCGCTGCTGGCGCTGCCGGCTCTGCCGACATGGCCTGCGCTGGTCGCCGCACTCGGCCTGGCGGCGATGCTGCTGAGCTACCAGCCCATGCTGCGCTTCTATGGCCACTCGCCGCTCTGGGCGCTGGCGCTGCCGCTCATCGGCACGCTCTACCTCGCCATGACCTGGACCTCCGCCCTCGCTTCCTGGCGCGGCAAGGGCGCGCGCTGGAAAGGGCGGCGTTACGCATAAAAAAGGGGGAGCCGCGGCTCCCCCTCTCTTGGATCGTCGGGCGCTCAGCCCAGCATGTCGCTCCAGATCGAGCGTGCCCAGTCGTCGGCGTTCTGCTTGATCAGGGCCGTGCGCTCGGGCGAGAGGCCGCTGGCGCCCTTGATGGGCAAGATGCGGCTTTCCTCGTCGTTGAAGTCGTAGACCGCACTGACCGAAATGCCCTCGTCGGCGCTGACCAGGCTGTAGCAGGTGTTGGCCATGCTCGGGCGCGGGCTTTCGCGGCCGTTCATCTGAGCCACGATGGCGGCGGCGCAGACCTTGCCCATGGAATTGGCGATGTAGCCCGATTTCGGCACCTTGCCGACCGTCGTGCCGTCGGTGGAATCGCCGACCACGTGCACGTTGTCGGCCACGGCCGAGGAGAAGTCCCAGGGGTTGACCGGTGCCCAGCGGCGCTCGTCAGGCACCAAGCCGGCCTGGAAGGCGAGCGTGTTCGCCTGCTGCGCCGGGATGACGTTGGCGACATCGGCGGCCACTTCGTCGAAGTCGCTGTAGAGGGTGCGCGTCGAAGGATCGACCCTGACCACGTTGTTGTCGGGCCGGTAGTCGATGATGCCGCCATAGAAGTCGTCCCAGGCGGCTTTGAACAGCTTGCCCTTGGAGACGATCTTGGGATTGGCGTCCATCACCACGATCTTCGAGCCGGGCTTGTTGTGCTTGAGATAGTCGGCGATCAGACAGATGCGCTCATACGGCCCCGGCGGGCAGCGGTAGGGCCCGAAGGGCACCGACAAGGCGACCGTGCCGCCGGCCGGCATGGCCTGCAACTGGTCGCGTAGCATGACGGTCTCGGCACCCGCCTGCCAGGCCGCGGGGAAGGTGCCCGGCGCGGCGTCGTCCAGGCCTTCGATCTCGCCACTGCGCAAGGTGATGCCCGGCGACAGCACGAGGCGGTCGTAGTGAATATTGCCTTCGCTCACGGTCACCGTGCGCGCGGCGGCATCGATGCCGGTCACCGTGTCGCTGACCAGCTTGACGCCGTGATTGTTGACCAGGCCGTCATAGCTGACGGTGATGTCGGCCATGCTCTTGAGACCACCGATCACCCAGTTGCTGATGGGGCAGGAGCGGAAAGCGGCTTCGCGCTCGATCAGCACGACCTCGATGCCGGGGTCCTGCATGCGGATGTACTTGGCGGCGGTGTTGCCGCCCCAGCCACCGCCGATCACCACCACGCGCTTGCCGGTCTTGGGCATGATCTCGCCCTGGGCGAGAGCGGGTAGGGGCAAGGTGGAGGCAGCGATGGCACTGGCGCCGACGGCGCTCGTGTGCAGGAAACGTCTGCGGGTAATGGTCATGATGCTGCCCCCCCTAGCGCTGGCTGGCGTAGTAATGCGCCGCGGCGATGATGTCGGCATCATCGATGTCGCCGACGGCGACCGAGGCGATGGGATGGTTGCG
>CAZVDW010000524.1:0-13779 GCA_964625645.1 uncultured Rhodospirillaceae bacterium | reverse complement strand
CGCCAAGCATGAAACTGCGCCCGCCAAGCAGACGGCTGCGCGGCCGGTTGGCGATATGGTGGACCAGCAGGTCGGCCGCGGCCAAGCGGTTCGAGCGCACCATGGCAGCGCTGCAGGGCAGGAATTTGGTGCTGCCCTGGGTGGTGCCCGACGAGACCGCGAAATAGGGCATCAGGCCGGGCCATGTGACGCCGTCGAGACGCGGGAAGGCATCCCGCCAGTAGTCTTGCCAAAAGTCTTCATAACGCCTCAGGGGCACCCGGGCCTGGAAGTCGGCGACGGTCTCGATTTGGGCGAAGCCGTGCTCGCGCCCAAAGCGGGTCTCGCCTGCCGTGCGCACGAGATGGCGGAGCTGGGATGTCTGCGTCGCGACCGGATCGAGGTCGGCGAGCTGGCGTCGGCGATAGCGCGCGCAAAGGCGCAGCAGCGGCGTCGCATCGAGCATCAGGGCTCGGTCGTGGTCTGATGGCGGAAGGCCTCGGGCAGGCTGTCGCGGCGCAGCGGGATGCGCAGATAACGCCCCTCCTGCCACAGCGCGAGCTGGTCGGTGAAGCTGGTGCTGTTGATCCAGCCGTCCTGGCCGCCGAGCAGGACGAAATAGTTCTCGTCCATATCCGACATGTCGGAGACGTGGCGGGCGTTGGAGCCGTAGCGCACCGCATGGCGCTGCGCCGTCGTCGAATGGGCGGTCTTCATGATGGTATCGGTGCTGCCGCCAACAGCGATGTCGGTGAAGCGATAGCGCCCGCCGATCAGCGGCAGGTTGGCCAGGGGATGGGACAGGCGCAACCGATGCATGTCGCCCCAGTCCGCGATATCGCCGTTCTCGGCGATACGGGCCAGGCCGGCTTCGAGTGGCCCACGCAAGCGCTCGATCGGGGTTCGGCGGATGTCTTGCAGCATCAAGGTCTTGATGCGGCTGACATTGGCGAAGGCCTGCCAGTCGGTGTCGCCGAAGGTCAGCGCGTAGAAGCTTGCCGTGAAGCCGTCGCGGAACTGCTCGAAGGCCACGGCGCCTTTGGAATCGGTACGGTAGTGGCCGTCCCAGTCGCGCATCGCGGCAATGCCCCGCTGCTCGCCGAGACCCGCCTCGTCGAGCTTGGCGAGCCAGATATCGCGCAGGGCCACGGACGAGGGCATATGGACGTCCTGTTGCAGTGCCTTGATGTCAGCGACACTCAGCGGGCCTTCACCGATCAGCTCGCGCATGCGCTGAATGCGGTCGTCGGGGGAGAAGAAATAGCCGATGCCGAGCCCCGTCTCGGCCGGGCGGTTGTTGGCCGAGACCAGGTAGCCGCGCTCGGGATTGAGGCTGAAGGGCAGGTCGCCGGCGCCGCGCATGGCCTGCCAGGCGCCGTCCCGCTCGGCCGCGGCGAGGATCACGTCGGGCGGTTGCTCACCATCGCGCTGGGGCAGGCGAACGGCCATCACCTGGCCGACATTGCCTGCCGCGTCGGCATAAAGCATGTTCTGGCCGGGCACGGCGAAGCCGTCGAAGGCGGCGCGGAACTCGCGGAAGTCCTTCGCCCGGGCGACGGCGAGCATGGCGCCGATCTCGTCGCTGGCCTGGTGGCCGGTCCATTTCAAGGCCAGCTCGGGGACAGTCACGTCGTCGAACAGGGGCGCGTCCGATATGACCGGGCCGTGGGGGGTCTCGCGCACCTCAATGCTGCTGTCGGGCCACCAGCGCACGGCGATGTTCTCCCGACGCGTGGTCAGCGCCGTCTCGTCGGTCACTTGCCACAATTCGCTGGAGGCGGCGCGCATGTTGGTGCCGCCCCAGGCGATCCGCGGATTGCGGCCGATAGCGAACAGCGGCAGGCCCGGCGCGGTCAGGCCGACCACGTGGTAGGACGGCGAGACGAGGCCGACGATCAGCCAGGTGTTGGGCAAGAGGATGCCGAGATGGGGGTCGTTGGCCATGATCGCGCCGCCGTTGTCGCTGCGGCTCGGCGCGATGGCTAGGCTGTTGCTGCCGGAGCGGCTGAGGCCACCGAACAGCTCGTCGAGCAGGGCCAGATCGCCGTCGCCCTCGAAGCTCGGCAGGGAGGCCACGCCGTCGCTGACCAGGCGGGCCCAGAGCTCGGGCCAATCGGGGCGCTCGCGCAGTGCCAGTATGCTGGCCCAGACCAGCCAGTTGACGTCGCTGCCGACCAGGCGGCCGATGGTCAGCACGTCGCGTGTGGTCCAGGGCTCGACATCGAGGCCGAGCACCGCGAACTCGTGCGGCAGGGGGCGCACCGTGGCCTGGTAGTGATTGACGCCGGCGACGAAGCGCTCGATCCAGTGCCGGGATTCGGGCGCCATGCCGGCTTCGATCTCCGCCGCCGCGCGGGCGAAATTGAGGATGCGCAAGCCGCGGTCGATATCGAGCGCCAAAGGCCCGCCCATCTCGGCGATGCGGCCGGCGGCGATACGGCGCAGCATCTCCATCTGGCCGAGGCGCAGATGGGCGTGCACCAGGCCGAGCGCGAAGGCGGCGTCGTCGTCGCTCTCGGCTTCGATAAACGGCACCTGATGATCGTTCCAGCGGATGCTCACGGCAGCGTCGAGCCCCGGCGCGCGGGTCGGAAACTGCGCCAGGCGTTGCTCGAGCGTGGCAGGCTTGGGCAGGGGCGTCAGCAGGGCGCAGCCGGCGAGCAGGCCGCTCACCAGACCGAGGCCGAGCAGTCGGGCCTTCATGGGCACTCCGTCTCTCAAGGCTCAGGTTCGAGACCAGAGCATAGCAGGTTCAACGCAGCTGCAAGGCGCTTGGCTTGACCGTTGCGCGCGCGTCCGTTACGCGTGTGACGACGGCACCCACCGCCACGACCTCTCGCTCAGCAACGCCCGCGCGTCAACCGACAGGCCCCATTGCATGCCCAGAGCCCTCCACCGCGTCTTCGCCGTTCTCGTCGCGCTGTTGCTTGCGGCCCCGCTCGCTGCGCAGCAGCAGGAAGAAGAGGAGGAGGACGTCTACGCCGGCACGCCCGAGAAGCAGGCATACAATCCGGAGAAGGCGGTCTTCGGGCCGTTCCCGCGCTGGCGCAGCGAGGACGGCAACTACAACTTCGGTGTCGGCATGGTGATGCAGTTCGATGCCGGAACCTACGGCCAGAGCGACCAGGGCAGCCAACGCCAGTCGATCAATCCGGACCTCAATGCCGGGGTCAAGGCGCGCCGCGGCATTTTGCTGGCGAGCGGCCTGATCCACCACGACTTCATCGTCTTCGCCGCCCATGACGCCTTCGACACCGGCGACGCGCCGCTGGACGGGCTGCGCTCGGCCGTGCTCGCCTATCGCGGTTTCGACCCGGTCTGGTTCATGGTTGGCCAGCAGAACATCGGCTCGCCGCTGGATGCCGCGACGTTCTCGAGCCGCCGGGCCTTCATGGAAGAGAGCATGGGCTCGGGCGCATTCGGCTATGCCACGGGGGTGCCTGCGCTCGGCGCCTCGGTCATGCGGCGGACCAAGCACAATTACGTCCGTCTCGGCGTCTTCGGCGTTCCCGCCAAGGAGATCGGTGGCGACAGCGAGGGCTACGGCCTGCATGGCCGCGTCACCTGGGCGCCGATCGCCGAGCGCACACGGGCCCTGCATTTCGGCCTGGCGGGCTATTGGCGGGTGCCGACGGTCACGCGCGGCGAGGTCGGCGGCAGCGAAAGCTTCAGCGCGCGGCCGGAAATGCGCATCGACGATGCCAAGTTTCTCGATACCGGCACCATCTCGCGCATCAACGATTTCTATTACACAGCGTTCGAGTTCCTCGGTGTCTATGATTCCCTGGCATTGCAGGCCGAGTATCAGCGCGTTGCGCTCAACCGCTACAACGGCCCGCACGACACGGCTTTCCAGGACCTCACCTTCGATGGCTATTATGTGCAGGCGAGCTATTACCTGACCGGGGAATCGCCCAATTATTATTCGCGCTTCGCGACCCTGTGGCGGGTCCAGCCTTTCGAGGAATTCGACTTGGCGACGGGCGGCTGGGGCGCCTTCGAAGTGGCCTTGCGCTACAGCCATCTCGACCTCGACGACGGTGCCGGCGATCTCGTCCATGGCGGTATTCGCGGCGGCAGCGCCGACAACATCACGCTCGGCCTCAACTGGTATCCGACCGCGCTGACCAAGGTCTCGATCAACTACGTGCACGCGGATATCGACAATCAGACCGATACGGGCCTCAGCGAAGGCGACGTCATCGACTCGATCGGCGTTCGCCTGCAGTGGGAGTTCTGAGCTGGGCGCTGGACAGCGCGTGCAGCTTCGCTCGTCCGACGACAAGCACCTGAAAGGGTGAGGCGAGCAACCCGGCGATGGCCTCGTTCGTGACGTCGAGCCCGCCGGCATAGGCGCCGAAAGCGGGCAGGATCAGGCGCGCGCCATCGGTCGCGAAGCAACGCCCGCCGACGCCCCGCCCACGCACCCCGAGCCGTGCCTTGGGATGAAAATGGCCCGAGATCTCGCCCGGCTCCGCCCCCTCTTGCGCTTCATGGCGAAAGACCAGCGGTCCGGCGCGAAGCTCGTCGAGAGCAGGCCCCGGATCATGATTGCCGGCCAGCCAGAGCCACTCCCGCCCTTCGGCCATGGCGGTCAGCATGCCGCGCTCGTCTCCGCCGAGGCGGTCCGGCGCGGCCATGTCATGGAAGCTGTCGCCGAGGCAGATGATGCGTGCCGGGCGATGAAGTTCTATCGTCTCCGCCAATCGGCCAAGCGTGGCGCGGCTGTCATAGGGTGGCAACAATTGCCCGTCGCGGGCGAAGCTGCTGCCCTTTTCGAGGTGCAGGTCGGCAACGGCCAGGGTCTCCTGCGCCGGCCAATAGAGCGCGCCGCTGATGTCGGCGAGCAAGGCCTCTCCGGCGAGACTGAACTCGAAGGCGGTCACGGCGCCATGGCCTCGGCGATAAGCTCGCTCGCGGCTTCGTCGAGCAGCTCGTCGAGTGCCGCGCCATAGACGCTTTCGCGGCCGATCTCGAGCAGCACCGGCACGGCGAGCGGCGAGACCCGGTCGAGCGCGCGAAAGCGGATGCGGCCCTTCACCCGCGCCAGCATGTCGCCGAGCCTGTGGATGTCGGTAAGGCCGCGGGCAGCGTCGGCCCGTGTGGCGCGCAGCAGAACATGGTTCGGCTCATAGCGGCGCAGCACGTCGTAGATCAAGTCCGCATTGACGGTCATGTGGCGCCGTGTCTTGCGCTGGTTGGGCCAGCCGCGGTCGATCAGCCCGGCGATCACCGCGACATTGCGGAAGGTGCGCCGCAGCAGCGAGGATTCCGCCATCCATTCCTCGAGGTCGTCGCCCAGCATGTCCTCGGCGAAGAGCATGGCGATGTCGGCTTCCGAGGCGGCATGGGCGCTCCAGACGGCGATGACGTAATCGGTGGCGACGAAGCCGAGCGGTGCCAGGCCGGCGCGCTCCATGCGCCGGGTCAGCAGCATGCCGAGGGTCTGGTGCGCATTGCGGCCCTCGAAGCAATAGGCGACGAGGAAATGCTTCTCGCCGCGCGGAAAGCTTTCGATCAAGAGGTCGTCCGGGCCTGGCAGCACGGAAGCCTCGCGCTGATGCCTGAGCCAGTCGTCCACAGGGCCGGGCCAATCGTGCTTTTCCGCCGAGGTCGCCAGCATGGCCCGCACGCGCTCGGCCAAGTGCGTGCTCAACGGCAGGCGGCCGCCGCCATAGGCCGGAATCTTGGGCTCGCCCGTGGCGCCGGCGCTGGCAATCGCCTCGGTCTCGCGAATGCCTTCGAAGACCAGCAGACGGCCGGCGAAGAGGAAGGTGTCGCCCTTGACCAGGCCAAGCACGAAATGCTCCTCGACCTCGCCGAGCACGCGGCCACGGCCAAGGCGCACCTTCATCGTCACCGATTCCACGATGGTGCCGATCTGAATGCGCAGACGCCGTGTCGCGGCGGCCGACGCGATACGCCAGCGCCCCTCGCGATCCTCTGTCAGGCGCCGATAGCGCTCGTAAGCGCGCAGCGCGTAGCCGCCATGGGCGACAAAGGCGAGGGTGGCGTCGAAATCGTCACGCGTCAGGCCGGCATAGGGTGCGGCGCGGCGCACTTCGGCGAACAGCGCCGCGGCCTCGAATGGTGCGGCGCAGGCGCAGCAAAGGATGTGCTGGGCCAGCACGTCGAGGCCGCCGGGCACCATCACCATGCCGTCGAGGGTGCGCTCGCGCACCCCTTCGAGCGCTGCCAGGCATTCGAGATATTCGAAGCGGTTGGCGGGCACCAGGATGGCGCGGCTCGGCGTATCCAAGCGGTGGCCGGCGCGCCCGACGCGCTGGATCAGGCGGCTGACGCCTTTCGGCGCCCCGACCTGGATGACCTGATCGACGGCGCCCCAGTCGATACCGAGGTCGAGCGAGGAGGTGGCGACCACGGCGCGCAGCTTGCCCGCCGCCATGGCAGCCTCGGTGCGCCGGCGCTGCTCCACCTCGAGGCTGCCATGGTGCAGGCCGATGGCCAGGTTGGCCTCGTTGAGGCGCCAGAGCTCGTGAAAGGCAAGCTCGGCCTGGGCGCGGGTGTTGACGAAGACGATCGTGGTGCCGGCCTCGAGAATGCGCTCATAAACGGCGGGCAGGGTGCGCACCGCCATGTGCCCGGACCAGGGCATGGCCGCTGCTTCCGGCACCAGGATGGAGATGTCTGGCGGGATCTCGTCGTGGGTCTCGACCAGGCGCACCGGCGCCGGCTCGGCGGTCGGCGACAGCCAGGCCATCAGCGCTTGCGGGTCGGGCACCGTCGCCGACAGCCCGACCCGCCGCGCCTCTGGCGCCACTGTCGCCAGCCGGCTCAAGGCCAGCGCCAGCTGGTCGCCGCGCTTGTTGTCGGCCAGGGCATGCAGCTCGTCGATCACCACGCAGGCGAGGCCGGCGAAGATATCGCCGGCATCGGGATAGGAGAGCAGCAGGGCCAGGGATTCCGGCGTCGTCAGCAGCAGGTTGGGCGGGTTGCGCCGCTGACGCTCACGCTTGCCTTGCGGCGTGTCGCCGGTGCGTGTCTCGGCGCTGACGGCAAGCGCCATCTCGGCGATGGGGGTCTCCAGATTGCGATGCACATCGACGCTCACGGCCTTGAGCGGCGAGATGTAGAGGGTGTGCAGGCCCTCGCGAGGCGCGCTCGCGAGGTCGACCAGCGAGGGCAGAAACCCGGCCAAGGTCTTGCCGCCGCCGGTCGGCGCGATCAGCAGCGCGTGGGCGCCATCCGCGGCCGCCGCGACCATCTGCTGCTGATGAGCATGGGGCTGCCAGCCACGTCCGGCGAACCAATCGGAGAAGGGGGCGGGCAGCTGCGTCATGGCGGGTAGAATATCCAATCGCTCGCCCCGGCTGCTGTATATTTCAGCCATGCGTATGGCGGTGATCTTCAATCCGGTCGCGGGTGCTCGCGGGCATGGCCGCCTTCAGGCGGTCATCGAGCGGCTGCGGGCCGTGGGCTGCGATCCCGTGATCGCCGAGACGCGCGGTCGCGGCGATGCCGGCAGGCTGGCGGCGGCGCTTGGCGGCGAGGGCGTGGAGCGCCTGCTGGTGGCCGGCGGCGACGGCACCATCAACGAGGCGGTCAATGGCATGGCCGGGCTTGCCGTGTCGCCCGAATTGGCCATCCTGCCGCTGGGTACGGCCAATGTTCTGGCCCATGAGATAGGGTTGGCCAGGGATGTCGATGCCGTCGCGGAAACCGCACTGGCGGGGGAGGCGCGTGCGATAACCTTGGGCGAGGTTTCCGGGCGGCGCTTTCTGCTGATGGCGGGTGTCGGGCTCGACGCCCATGTCGTGGCCGGGCTCGATGGCGGGCTCAAGCGCCGTCTCGGCAAGGGCGCCTATGTCTGGTCCTTTGTCCGCCGCCTGTTCGACTTCCCGTTTCCCGGCTATCGCTATCGCACGGCGGAGGGCGAGGGCAGCGCCGCCTCGCTGGTGCTGGCCAATGCGCGCCACTATGGCGGCAGGCATGTTCTTAGCCCGCGAGCCGGATTGGGCACGGACGGCCTCGCGCTATGCGCTGTTGAGCGGAACGGGCCGTTGGCCGCCGTGGCGGCAGGGGTGCGGGTGTTCAACGGCGCCTACGGGCGGCGTGAGGGCGCCGCCGCTCCGTCCGTGGACCGCATCGAGATATTCGGGCCCGAGGGCGACCCCGTGCACGCCGATGGCGATATCGTCGCCCGATTACCGGTCGAGGTGCGGGCCTTGCCGGGCGCCGTGCGTCTGGTCTATCCGGCGGCCTCGGCGAAGACGACATAGCGCAGCGGGCCGCCGGGCGCGATGGCATCGAAAGGATAGCATGTCACCAAAGCCAGCGCCGGCGCCGCGCCCGTGGGATCGAGGCGGGTCCGGCGGGAATCGACGATGCGTGTGGCGCTGATGCGGTAGGGCTGTATCTCGCCCGTGGCGCTCTCGATGGTCAGCCAGTCGCCCACCGCGACGTCTTCCAGGAAGGCGAAGTGGGTGTCGCGGTGGCCGCCGATCAGGCTCAGGCCGGGCTCGCCGGGCACGGCCGAGCCGTCGACGTGCCCGGGGGCGAAAGCCAGGCTCGAGCCGCTGCCACCGGCCAGCACGATCTGATCGACGCCATGGGCCGGCACCCTAAGCCTTGCCACGGGGCGCGTATCGGCCCAGGGCCAGGGCTTGGCGGCCGCGCCGCTGGCCTCTGCCTCGTGCCAGGCGGAGGCGAGCAGGCGTTGGGCGAGCCAGGCCTTGGCATGGATCCAGCCGGCCGCGCCGACCTGCCAGCCGCCGATGGCGACCAGCAGGCAGGCCAGGGCGGCGTGGCTCAAGCGACGCGGCGACGCCACAACCACAATCCCGCGAGCAGCAGCAGCAGGCCCAGCAGCAGGTTGAGGCTCGCCGGCGTCGCGCCTTGCGGCAGGCCGAGGCCCCTATGGCCGCCGATGGTGGCGGGCGCCTCGGCCGAGGCCAGCTCGATGCCGCCACGCGCGGCCTCTTCCCGCGGCGCCGCGGGCGCTTCGCCGAACACCTTGTCGTAGTCCCAGCCGGCGGGCAGGTTGAGCGGCAGCTTGCCGCTGAGCAACGGTGTGCCGTCGGGCCGCGTCGGGGTCACGTCGATCGCCACCAGGCTGGTGTGCCTGGTCACCAGATGATGCTCAAGTGCCAGGCTGACGATGGCCTCGCGCGCGGCTGCCGGATCGAGATAGTTGCCGGCACGGCGGGAGAGCGTGTCGATGCGATCGCGCGCCCAGAGCTTGGCGATACCGTTTGCCGGTGCCGCCTGGGCCAGGTCGAGGCCGGCGCGCCATTCCTGTCCGGCATAACGCCCGGCAATGACCAACTCGCCCGCGGCCTTGGCCAGCCGCGCCGTCAGCACCACCGGCTCGCCGGCATAGAGGTCGGGCATGATGGCGCGCGACAGGTCCGGTGCCGTGCCGGCGGGCCAGAGCAGCGTGATGTCGGTGACCACGGGTGATTCGAGCTTGGCGAACAGCGCCGCCATGCGCTCGTCGACCTCGCTGGTATTGCCGATATGGGTGTAGCTGCCACGGCCGCTCTCGGAGGCCTTGACCATGAAGTAGCTGTTCGGCGCCGAGCCGATGCCGACCGTGAACAGGCGCGTGCCGCCCAGCAGACGGTCGATGATGTCGAAGAGATCGCTTTCGTTGCCGACGGCGCCGTCGGTGAGAAAGACCACCTGCCGCAGTGAGCCGGGCGCGGCGCTGCCGCGAAGCGCCATATCGAGCGCCGACGCCATCTCGGTGCCGCCCTGGGCTTGCAGATTTTCGATGAACGCCTGGGCCGTGGCCTTGTTCTCGGGCGAAGCGATGCGCGGTGCCGCGAACAGGCCCTTGGCGTTGTTATTGAAGACGATCACGTTGAGGTGGTCGTCCGCGTCGAGCTTTGCGATCGCCAGCGCGGCGGCCGCCTTGGCCTGGTGGATCGAGGTGCCGGCCATGGAGCCGGATATATCGAGCACGACGATGAGCTCGCGCGGCGGTGCCGGCGGCAGGGCCCCGGTCGTGTTCGGGTCGGGCGGCAGCAGCATGGCCAGGAGATAGGTCTCGTCGCCGAGGGTCTCGGCGAACAGGCCGGCGCGTGGCGCATTGCCGACATCGGGGCGCCAGGCGAGCACGAAGTCGCGGTCGGCGGGCACGACGCCAGCGGCCAGGGTCACGACCGTGGCGCCGCTCTCGTCGCGGCCAAGGTCGACCGCATGATTGAGGCTCTCGATGCCGCTAACCGGAAAGCCCGGTGCCAGGGTCAGCGACAGGCTGACCGGGTTGATCCTGCCTTCCTCGGGGCGCAGCACCGGCGCCGAGATGCGCCCGGCCCCGGCCGTCGGCGGCTGCAGGGCCCAGCCGCCGCCGTCGAGGCTGACGCTGGCCAGCGGCGCCGGCAGGTAACGCGGGCCGACGACCATGGGAAAGCGCAGCTCGAAGGCGCCCGCGTCGTAGCGCAGCACCTGCTGGTACTCGATTTCGACGACGATGCTTTCGTCGGGGCCGATATTGGCCACCGAGGTGGTGAAGATATTGGGCCGCTCGGATTCCAGCAGGCTGGCCTTGTGGCCCTGGTCGCGCGCTTCCTCGTAAAGGCGGCGGGCCTCTTCGCGCTCGTGAATGCGGCCTTCGATGACGCGCGCGCCGATGCGCAGGCGCAGGCTGTCGACGGCGGCATTCTCGGGCAGCGGGAACATGTACAACCCCTCGACCCAATCGTCGCTGGCGTTGTGGAAGTGCTGGCGCACGGTGGCGCGGGCGACCAGGCCACCGACCTCGATGGTTGCCTCGGTCGCCAGCAGCGGCGCGACATGGAAAGTGCCTGATGGCTCGGCGGCCTGTCCGCGCAGCAGCAGGCTGCCGCTGCCGGGTGTCTGCTGGCCGGCGATGGGCAGCTCCGCCAAGGGCGTGGCCGCCGCTGGTGAAGCGAGGAACAGGGCGACGAGGATGGCGGCGCAGGCATGGCCTGCCGCCGCGGGCGGCGTGAAATGGGCGGGCATGATCTCCCCCTTCGTGGGCGGTCGCCAGTGACCGAGACGAAGAGGGTGCGCCGCAAAGCCGGCGGAACTATGTGCCGATGCGGGCCGTCAGGTGGAAATGCGGTGGCGAAATCAGGGCGCGTCAGGTGCCCGCGACACTGTCGATCGCCGCTGTCAGCTCCCCGAGATCGATGGGCTTGGAGACATATCCGTTCATGCCGGCGGCGAGATAGCGCTCGCGATCGCCGGCCATGGCGTTGGCCGTAAGCGCGATCACCGGCGTCTCCTTGGCGGGGCTGTCAAGCTCGCGGATGCTGTGGGTCGCCTGGACGCCATCGACGCCGGGCATCTGCACGTCCATCAGCACCACATCGTAGCTGCTATTCTGCACTGCCTCGACGGCGGCGGCGCCGTCACCGACAAGGTCGAACCGATGTCCGAGCTTCTTAAGCAATGACGCCATCAGCAACTGGTTCACCTGATTGTCTTCGGCAACCAGTATGTTCAAGCCCCGCTCTCGACCCACGTCAGCCATGTCTCACTCCGTACGATGAATATATTTGCTTATGAAGGTGGGCCGATTGCCCCGTTGGGTCAATGGCCAAGCGAAAAAGAAGGCTTTCTCACACGCCGGGCCAGACGATGTTGGCGGCAAGGTCGGGCCAGGCGGCGGGCGCGCCCGCTGCTGCCGCGGCCTCGGCCGGTGCCAGATCCGCGTCCCATAAGGCGCCGATGAAGCGTTGGCCGGTGACGCCGTCGGAAAGCCTGCTCGCGAGCCATTGCACGGGCCCGACCATGGCCGCGACAGGGATCAGCGCGTCGCGGGATTCGGTCAATGATTGCGGTACCATGCGGGTATCCGTCGGGCCGCCGGGCACGACGACGTTGATGGCGACCCCGGTGTCGGCGAACTCCTTGGCCCAGATCGCCGTCGATGCCTCCAGCGCTGCCTTGGTCGGGCCGTAGGGCGCGAAGCCCTGGTTGAGCATGGTGAAGAAGCTGGTGGTGATGTTGACCACCCGGCCCCAGCCGCGTGTCGCCATGGCCGGCGCCAGCAGGCGCGTCATCAGGAACGGGCCCATGGTGTTGACCTCGAAGAACGCCCGCCACTGCTCGGGCGCGACCTCGGCGATGCCCACGCGTTGCGCGAAATGCTCCTCGCGGATCACCCCCATGCCCAGGGCGGCGTTGTTGATCAGGATATCGATAGGGCCGAGCGCGGCTTCGACCTGCGCCACAACGCGCTCGCACGATTCAGCCACGGAGACATCGTGCTCGAACTTCGGCACATCTAGATCAGAGGCCGCCAGAGCCTCCGCGTCGACATCGCTTATGGCAACGCTGACACCGGCCGCGGCAAGACCTTCGGCGATGGCCGCGCCGATGCCGCGCGCGCCACCTGTCACCAGGGCGACACGTGCGCTCATGGCGTGAGGACCACGCGGCCGAGCACTTGGCCGGCGCGCAGGGCCTCCAAGGTCGCATTGGCATCATCCAGCGGTTTTTCGGTGAGCGGGATGGGCGCTACCGCACCCGCCTGCACCAACGCCAGCATGTCCTTGAACTGGGCGAGCGATCCGACATAGGAGCCCGAAATCGAAATGTTGCGCAGCGGAAACATCGGAATGGGCATACCCATGCGTCCACCGAACAAGCCGACAACGACAAGATGTCCGCCTTTGCCGAGGCACCTGTCGGCGAATCCGAACGAGGCCTCGGAGCCGACGAAATCCACGACCGCCGCGGCACCCCCGCCGGTGGCGCCGCGCAGTGCCTTGATCGCCGCCTTGTCGGCACTGTCGAAGGCTTCGTCCGCGCCGGCGGCAAGCGCGGCCTCGCGCTTTGCCGGATCGATATCGGCGACCAGCACGGGTCGCTTTGTCAATGCCTTGGCGAAAGCAAGGCCCATCATGCCGACACCGCCCAATCCGACAATCAGCAGCGGTCCGGGAAGGTCCCGCACGCCTGCCTTTTCCAGGGCACCATATGCGGTGATGCCCGAGCAGGCATAGGTGGCCGCAAGCGCCGGTGGGAGATCGCCATAGGGCACCAGATATTTGCTGTCCGGCACCAGGCAATGGTCGGAATAGCCGCCGTCGATACTGACGCCGATGGCGCGCGGCTGGTTACAGACATGGCCGTCACCGGCAGCGCAAATGTCGCAATTGTCGCAGCCAATCCAGGGATAGACCACGACCCGGTCGCCGATGGCCACGCCATCGACGGCGTCCCCGAGGGCGACGACTTCGCCCTCCACCTCATGTCCGAGGGTGAACGGCAGGCTGCGGCCGCCCGAAACATCGAGCTGATTGTCGCCGCCGAGCCCGAAATAACCATCGTGGAGGTGCACGTCGCTGTGGCAGACACCGCAATTGCGCACCCGTATCAGCGCTTCTCGTCCTTTGGGCGTCGGCGTGTCTCCGGCATTGCTGGCAAGTGGTTCGCCATAGGCGACGATCTGTTCGCTTCTCATGGATGTTCCCCTGGGTGGCAGCGTTCTCCGGTCACAATAGCTCTCAGCAACGACTGGCGCCACTCGCAGCGATTGGGTAGATTTCCGCCACGCTGAGAAGGGTGCGTGATGGGAATCGAACGAACGCTTGCGTCTCTTGTTCTTGCGGCCGGCATCGTAGCCGGCCTTGTTGCGTCGGCCTTTGGCGAAGATCCGCGCTCGGCCGCGCCGCTGGCAACCTGGGACAATCCTGATCTCGGCGCCGAGTGGCTGACCATGGAGCGCGTTCAACGGCTGTTCCCGGATGCGACCAAGGTCACGCCGCTGGAAGGGGAAATGCCGTCCGCCACCGTCATGCGCGACGGCACCAGGCTCGGCTACATATTCATTACCGCCGACAAGACCCGCTCCCTCGGCTTCTC
>CAZVDW010000523.1:0-4291 GCA_964625645.1 uncultured Rhodospirillaceae bacterium | reverse complement strand
TCCATGGGCACCAGCTCGATGCGTTTGCCCAAATCGACGATATGACCCATGCGGCCCTCGGAAGAAAAGCTTGCGACACGGCGTCGCTAGGCTCAATATACGTCTGGTATACCACTGATGTCCAGTAGGGATCGCACCATGATGGCAATGCGACAATGGGCCAGCCGGCACCCGCGCCCTTTCATGGCCGCATATCGGTTGAGCAGCGCCCTGTTCCTTGGCCTGGCGCCGCTCTGGCGGGCGGTCGGCACGCGGCGCGTGGAGCGGCCCTTGGCTTTTCTGGAGCGCGGCCTAAAGGGCTTCCTGTTCGATTGCCGGATGTGCGGCAATTGCGTGCTGTCGGAGACCGGCATGTCCTGTCCCATGAACTGCCCCAAAGCCCTGCGCAATGGGCCCTGCGGTGGCGTTCGCGGCGACGGCAATTGCGAGGTGAAACCCGATATGCGTTGCGTCTGGGTCGCGGCCAGCGAAGGAAGCCGCAAGCTCGGCGAGGCAATGCCGCTTTCTCCCATTCTGGCCCCGGTCGATCACGCCAGGCGCGGCAGGTCGGCCTGGCTGGCGCTGCTTGAGGAGACAGGAAAGGAGCCGGCGGCATGAGCGCGCTGAGCCCCGCATACAATGCCGAGGGCCGCTTCGAGAGCGCCCTGCGCGCCGGCCGCTTTGTCGTCACGGCCGAGCTCAATCCGCCCGACTCGGCCGACCCGGACGACGTCTTCGACCGCGCCATGGTGCTGTCGCAGGTCTGTGACGCCATCAATGCCACCGACGCCTCCGGCGCCAACTGCCACATGTCGAGCCTCGGCATCTGCGCCCTGCTGCGGCGTGCCGGTTATGCCACGATCATGCAGATCTCCTGTCGCGACAGGAACCGCATCGCCATCCAGGGCGACGTGCTCGGCGCCGCCGCCATGGGGGTGCGCAACATCCTCTGCCTCAGCGGCGATTCCGTTGCCGTCGGCGACCATCCCGAGGCCAAGCCGGTCTTCGATCTCGACTCGATCACGCTGCTGGAGACCATTCGCGGCATGTGTGACGAAGGCAGGTTCCGCTCGGGGCGCAAAATCACGGCGCCGCCGCGGGTCTTTCGCGGGGCCGCCGCCAATCCCTTCGCGCCTCCTTTCGAGCAGCGCCCCTTGCGGCTGGCCAAGAAGATCGCCGCCGGCGCCCAGTTCGTGCAGACTCAGTATTGCTACGATGTGCCCCTGCTCGAAAGCTACATGACGAGCGTGCGCGAGCATGGGCTGCATGAGCAGTGCTACATCATCCCCGGCGTCGGGCCGCTGGCCTCGGCCCGGGCAGCGCGCTGGATTCGCTCGAACGTGCCCGGCGTGCATATTCCGGATGCCGTCATCACCCGCCTCGAAGGCGCCGCCGACCAGAAGGCGGAAGGGCGCAAGATCTGCGTCGAGCTGATCCAGCAGATCGCCGAGATCGAAGGCGTCGCCGGCATTCACATGATGGCCTATCGCCAGGAGGAGGCGGTGACCGAGATCGTCGGCGACTCCGGCATCCTCGCCCGCCGCCGGCCCGAGCGTGCGCGCGGCGCTGTCAAAGCCGGTTAGGCGACTTGGTGCAACAGCGGCCGGCCGTCGCGCAGGCGCTGGCAGTTTTCCACGGCGATGTCGAGGCTGCGCGCCAGGGTCTCACGGGTCAGCCAGGCGACATGGGGCGTGACGATGACCGAGTCGAGCGCGAGCAGCGGGTCGCCGGGGTCCACCGGCTCCGTTGCCAGAACGTCGAGGCCGGCGGCGGCGAGGCGACCGTCTCGCAAGGCCCCGGCCAGCGCCACGTGGTCGACGAGGCCGCCACGGGCAGTATTGATCAGAATTGCGCCGGGCTTCATTCGCGCCAGCGCCGTGCCGTCGATCAAATGCTCGGTGTCGCCGGTCAGCGGCACGTGCAGCGAGACGATGTCGGAGCGGCCGAGCAGCGCGTCGAGCGCCAAGGAGTCGAATTGGGAATCGGGCTCGGCATAAGGATCGGCATAGATCACGCGAGCGCCCATCGCCGCCAGGATCGGTGCCAGCAGGCGCGGCACGGCGCCGAAGCCCAGCAATCCCACCGTGCGGCCGGCAATCTCGCCCAAGCCCTCGCCGATGTCCGCCGGCAACGACCAGCCGCGGCCGTCGCGGGTGGCGGCATCGAAGCTGCGCAGGCGCCTGAGGCAGGCAAGCATCAGCGTCAGCGCCATCTCGGCCACCGCCCGGCTGTTGCTGCCCGGCATGTTGCATACCGCGACGCCACGGGCCGCTGCTGCCTCGACAGCGATCGTATTGATGCCGATGCCGATCTTCTGCACCAGGCGCAGCCCCGGCGCCTGCGCCAGGTGCTCAGCCGTGAGCGGCTCAAGGACGTGCCATATCGCTTCGGCGCCGGGCAGGGCGGCGGCGAGGCCTTCGCGGTCCGCGGCCGGGATGACGGCGATATCGAGGCCGGCTTCCGCCGCCAGCGCCGCCAGCCGGGCGCTCAGCCAGCGGCCGGCATGATAGTGAAAGACGACCCGTATGGTTCCATCCTCCCGCTGCAGAAATTTGCGACAGCGCGCCCCGCAGGGCTGGAAAGCGCTGTCGAATTCGTCATAATCGGCTACAAAATCAACCGTACGCGAATAGTATGCGAGTAGAATACCAACTTTGGCAAGGCAGATCATGAACCATCCGTCGCAGCGCGCGGAGACGCCGGACAGCCTGACCCGGCGTGCTTACGGACAGATCGAGGAGATGATCGTCACCCTGGTTCTGGCGCCCGGCGAGACGGTCTCGGAAGCCGCCCTTGCCGAAAGCCTCGGCATGAGCCGCACGCCGGTGCGCGAGGCTTTGCAGAAGCTGGCGCGCGAGGGCCTGGTGCGGGTGATGCCGCGGCGCGGCCTGCTGATCACCGAGTTCGATGTCGGCCGCCAGCTGCGCATGCTCGACGTGCGCCGCCAGATCGACCGCCTGCTGGCCTCACGCGCCGCCACCAGACGAAGCGCGGAGCAGGCCGAGCGCTTCCGCGAGGTCGCGGCCCAGTTCGCCGAAGCCGACAGGCAGGACGACGACACCCTTTTCACCCGCGCCGATCGCGCCTTCAACGAGCTTATCGGCGTCGCCGCCGACAACGAGTTCGCCACCGAGGCGGCCTTGTTGACGCAAGGCCTGTCGCGGCGTTTCTGGTACGCCCACCACGAGCGCTTTTCCGAGATCGGCCTCGCCGCCGACCTCCACCGCGCCATCGCGCTGGCCATCGCCGACGGCGACGAAGCCGCCGCCGGCGCCGCCAGCGACGCACTGCTCGATCACGTCGAGGCGTTCACCCGGGCGACGCTTTAGCCCTACATCGAAAAGCGGCCGTATAGCGACAGTTGCGCGGCTTCGAATTCGATGCCTTCGCCGACGTCGTCGTCGTCCATGAAGTCGAACTCGCCGGGCAGGGGCTTGGATCGCAGCACCTTGCCTTCGGGGCCGCGCGGCAATTCGTTGGTGGGGCCGTATTCGGCCTCCAGCGCGGCGACCTCCTCGGCCGTCAGCTTGGTGACGGCGCAGGGCGCGCCCTTGAGGTGGGGGACGCCCTGCTCGGCATCGACCAGGGAGAGGTCTTCGTCCTCGGCCAGCTGGGCCTCGTTGAAGTCCCAGTTGCCGGAGAGGTGGTCGCCGCCCTGGCGCGATTCCGGCTTCCACCAGCCGTGCGGCACGCGCACCAGGCCCCGGGGCATGCTGGAGCGGCCGTAGACGCGGCCGAGCATGGCGCCGGTGCCGGTCTCGACACGCACCCAGTCGCCGTCGCTCATGGCGAGCGCGCCGACATCGGCCGGGTTGAGGAAGAACATCGGGTCCTCGGCACGCCGGCGCAGCTCGGGCACATGGCGGTGGCCTGAGCGGAAGTACTCGTCGTCGGGCAGGCCCACGAAATGGGCGAAGGGGTACTTGTCGCTCGTTCCCAGTGCCTCGCGATAGTAGGGCAGCGGGTCGAAGCCGAGCTTTTCCAGCACCTCGGAATACAGTTCCACCTTGCCGGACGGCGTGGCGAAGCCCGTTTTGAGGTATTTGCGCTCGCCGTCGCCCTCCGCCTGGCCCTTGTTGAGGTTGGGGCTGCGGCCGGCCGAGACGACCTCGGCCCAGCTCTTGCCGCCGGGCTGCAGGCGATAGTCGAACATCTCCTCGGCCGTCGCCCAGGGGAACTGCTCGGCGAGGCCCATGCGCTTGGCCAGGGCGTACCAGAAATAAACCACGTTGCGGCATTCGCCGGGCGGCGCCATGGCCTGCTCGCTGATACCCGCCTGCATGCTCGGGCGCTCCAGCCAGCTATCGCCCGG
>CAZVDW010000522.1:0-11653 GCA_964625645.1 uncultured Rhodospirillaceae bacterium | reverse complement strand
GGCCGCTGCTTTGCCTCGACGAGGCCGCCAAGCAACTCACCGCCGAAAGCCGCGCGCCGATCGCAATGGCAGCAGGGCGCCCGGCGCGCCATGACTACGAATACAAGCGCCACGGCACCGCCAGCCTGTTCATGCTATTCGCGCCGCTGCAGGGCTGGCGCCATGTCAGCGTCAGCGCACATCGCGCGGCCATCGATTACGCCGCTGTGCTCAAACAGCTGAGCGACGTGCATTTCCCCGAAGCCGAGAGCATCGTGCTGGTTCAGGACAATTTGAGCACCCATGCCGCCTCCTCGCTCTATCGGGCTTTCCCGCCCGCCGAGGCACGACGCATCGCCCTGCGCTTCGAGTGGCATTACACGCCAAAGCATGGCAGCTGGCTCAACATGGCGGAAGCCGAATTGTCCGTCCTGGCGCGGCAATGCCTGGCTCAGCGTATCCCAGACAGCGAAACCCTCGACAAGCATGTCGCCGCCTGGCTCGCACGGCGAAACAAACATCATGCCAAAGCGGATTGGCGGTTTACAACCGAAGACGCCCGCATCAAGCTCAAAAACCTATACCCCGTACTTTAAGTGATTCAGACCTAGAGCCTTTTCCGGGCTCGGCAATTCCGGTTCGCACGAGTGGTTGGTCGCAGGCACAGGCGATCTATCTCCATTAAGGCGATCGAGGAGAATGGTCTGCTTGGGGCAAGCGATAGACGCAGGGTCATGTCCAAGAGCAACAACGCGCAATTCCTCGAAATGCTTGAAACCTGGAGCCAGCCGGTAGCCATCCGCCAGGGCGAAAAGTTCGTCTTCGTCAACCAGGCTCTTGCCGACTTGTATGGCTATGAGTCGGTGGAAGCGGTCTTGGCTCTAGGCTCGTCAAGTGTGATCCTTGCGGAAGGTGAGCGCGAAAGGCTGGCCCGATACCGGGCCGCCCGCGATAAAGGCGAGGCGGCGCCCGCTTGCTACGAGCTACAGCTTGTGCGCAAGGACGGCTCCCTGTGGTGGGCGGAGAATCGGGTCCGGGAGATGCTGTGGAACGCTGAGCCAGCCGTTATGGTGGCGGTCAGCGATGTCACCGAGCGCAGGCGCAGCGAAGAAGCCCTGAGGGCCAGCGAGGCGCGTTTTAAGGATTTTGCCGAGTCGGCGGCGCAATGGTTCTGGGAAACCGATGCGCGGCACCGCTTCGTGTACCACTCCAGAGGCATCAACCCGGTTGACGTGATTCTTGACAGGACGCGCCATGAGCTAAGGATGGCGGAAGACGCTGACGATGCCATGTGGCTGGCTCACCTTGCCGACCTCGAGGCGTGGCGGCCGTTCAGGAATTTCGAGTACAGCCGCTACGACGAGCACGGCGACGTCCATTTTGTCAGCATCAGCGGCAAGCCGATATTTGGCGATGACGGCACGTTTTTGGGTTACCGCGGCATCGGCTCCGATGTCACCGAGCGCAAGCGGGCGGAACAGGCTCTTATAGCGAGCGAAACGCGGGCCGCGGAGAGCCATGCGCTGCTCGTGGATGCGATCGAGTCCCTGTCGGAGGGCTTCGCCCTGCTCGACCCCGACGATCGCCTGATGATGACCAACAGGCAATTCTTGAAGCACTACAAAAGTGTTTCTCATCTTTATGTTCCGGGCACAAGCTACGAAGACATTGCGGCTGGCGTTGCCGCATCGGGATTGATTCCGGAGGCTCAGGGGCAAGAGGACGATTGGGTGCGTAAGAGGATTGAGCGGCATAGGCAGCCGAGCGGTCCTTTCGAGCTACAACTCGGTCCGGGTCGCTGGCTCCTCGTCGACGAGAGCAAGACAAGCAATGGCAGCACCGTATCGGTGTTCACGGACATCACGGAGCTGAAGCGCGCCGAGAGCGATCTCAGGGTGCTCAACCGGGACCTCGAGGGGCGGGTCGAGCAAAGGACCCGGGCGCTCAGTCATGAGCTCAGGGAGCGTGAACAGGCGCAGCTTTCCCTGCGGCATAGCGAGGAGCGCCTGCGGGTCGTCATGGATAGCACCGTCGATGGCATCATCGTCATCGATGAGGACGGGGTCATCGAGACCTTCAGCCGCAGCGCGTCGGAGATATTTGGCTATGCGCCGGACGAGATTATCGGCAGAAACATTGATTTGTTGATGCCTGAGCCCGACCGAAGCCGCCACGCTGGCTATATGCGAAGATATTTGGCCGGTGGCGAGAGCCATATCATCGGCATCGGGCGTGAAATCAAGGCGCAGCGAAAGGACGGCACGATCATCCCGATCGAGATCGGCGTCAGTGAAGTCACCATGGGCGATGAGCGCTTCTTCACCGGCACGGTGCGCGACATCAGCGAGCGCAAAAGGGTCGAGGAAGAGTTGCTTCTGGCGTGGAAGGCGGCCGATAGCGCGAACCAGGCCAAGAGCGAATTCCTGTCATCGATGAGCCACGAGCTGCGCACCCCGCTCAATGGCATCATGGGTTTCGCGCAATTGCTCAAGGAATACTCCGATCAGCCGCTTACGGAAGAGCAGAGGACCAGCGTTCAGCAAATCCTCGACAGCGGCCGGCACCTGCTTGGGTTGGTCAACGAGATTCTCGATCTGTCGAAGATCGAAGCCGGCCACATGGACCTGTCATTGGAGCCGACCGACATTGTCGCAACGCTAGGTGAGAGCGTATCGCTTGTGCAGCCGTTGGCCGACAGTCGCCGGATTTCCATTGCTTTCGATCTTGGCGAGCTTGAGGTGGTGCCGAAGACCCTGGTCAGGGTTGATCCGAACAGACTTAAGCAGGTTCTTCTGAACGTCCTTTCCAACGCCGTGAAATACAATCGTGACGGCGGGGCGGTGACCATCGCTGCTGCCGCGGCAAGCAGCGGCATGCTGCGTATCGCGATCAGCGATACCGGGCCGGGCATTCCTCATGAACAATACGACGAGGTGTTTCGCCCGTTCTCGCGCCTCGGCATGGAGGCATCGAAAATCGAAGGCACCGGCATCGGCCTGGCGATAAGCCGTCAGCTGATCGAGAGCATGGACGGCCGGCTCGAATTCGAGAGCAGCCTCGGTGAGGGGAGCAGATTCTGGCTCGAGATTCCGCTCGCCTGAGAGCGCGCAAGCGCGTGTCACGATGGCGGATTATTTTTTACTTGCATATATTCGAAACATATCGAATTATCGAAATATAAATCTAGCCTGCGCTTCGGCGGCAACCGCAAGGGAGCAAGATGATGAGCGAAAGACAATCCGACGAAGTTCGCAGCTCGGTGCGCAAGAGCTATGCGTCGATTGCCCAGACGGAGAACAGCTGCTGCGCCCCGCCGGCCGACTCAGCGTCCGGCAAGTCGCGCAAGCTGGGCTATAGCGAGGAAGAGCTCGCCGCGGCCCCCGAGGGCGCCAACATGGGGCTGGGCTGCGGCAATCCGACGGCTATCGCATCGCTGAAAGCGGGCGAGACGGTCGTCGACCTCGGCAGTGGCGGTGGCTTCGATTGCTTCCTCGCTGCCGAGAAGGTCGGCGTCCAGGGCAGGATCATCGGTGTCGACATGACGCCTGAAATGATCGAAAAGGCCCGCCGCAATGCGCAGACCATGCAGGCCGCCAATGTCGAGTTTCGGCTCGGCGAGATCGAGCATCTCCCCGTCGGCGACGGTACGGCGGATGTCATCATCTCCAATTGCGTGATCAACCTGTCGCCGGAAAAGGCTGCGGTCTACCGTGACGCCTACCGGGCTCTCAAGTCAGGCGGGCGCTTGTGCATTTCCGACGTCGTGGCCACCGCCCCGATGCCCGAGGCGCTGCGCCAGGACATGGCCATGGTATCGGGCTGCATCGGCGGCGCCGCCGAGGTCGAGGAAATATCCCGCTGGCTGGAGGAGACAGGCTTCCGCGAGGTGCGGATATCGGTCAAGGAAGAGAGCCGCACCTTCATCAAGGACTGGGCACCGGGCGCCGGCATCGAGGGCTACATTGCCTCGGCCACCATCGAGGCGACCAAGCCGTGAAGGACAGGGACCCATTTGACCGCACGATTTTCGCCACATGTCGAAGTATCAAGACGTAGATCTTGAGGCGCTGGCCCAGATATTCCGGGCATTGTCGAATCCGCACCGGCTGCGGGTGTTGTTGATGCTTGCCGATTGCTGCGGGCCTAGGAATTTCTCGGAGACCGAGGCACGGGCTTGTGTCGGAGACATCTGCTCCGAGCTCGGAATTGCGCCGTCGACGGTCTCCCATCATCTCAAGGAGTTGCGTCAGGCGGGGCTGATTCACACGGCGCGCAATGGCCAGAATGTCGAGTGCTGGGTCGATCCCGCCTCGATCGAGACCCTGCTAACCTTTCTCCGCGACGCGGGGCATGACAATTTATTCGCAGCCCACGACTCAAAACCTGTTTCCGAGGAAGATACGCGTCGTCGGTCGGGCTGATGCCCTCGTGGTGCCGCCGAGGCTCCTTTCGACCAATTGCCGGGATGTGCGAGTGCGCTATCGTCGTATTATGGGCTTGGATGCTGACCGCTCGGCACGAAGAACGGGCGGAGAGGCCAAAAAATACAGACCGGTATTGCGGCGGAATGGAGATGGAATCATCAGCAACCCCACACTCTACAATCGACTTAGCGAAGCGGCCGCGGTGGATGCGGCGGTGGTGGAGGGGCTGTCGGATCCCGTGGCCGGACCGGGCGAGGTCACGGCCCTTGCATGGAGCCTTGCGAGAGGGCCGCGCGGGTCGGCAACGGATCTGCGTTATGGCGCGTGAAAGAGGCACGCAGCCCTGGCATCAACGCAGGGCCTGCGAGATGGTGTCGATAAGCTTGTCCGGCGATGGAAACTTGAAGAAATCATCGAGGCCCGCGACACCCTCGATCCAGGTGCTGCGGACGATGCCGTCACGGTCGATAAGAATGTAGCCGGAGTTGGTCAGGCCGTTGAGCACTTGCCCGGCTTTGTCGGCAAGCCGCGGCTTATAGCCCTCGACCCGGTCCATGGCCGCGGAGGCGCGAAACATGGACATGGGCTTTGGCGCGCCATCGTCCGGCCCCATGGGCAGGCGCATGACATCCAATATGTTTGCTTTCTTGGGCCAGTCCGTCTTGCCGACGACCATCCTCGTCCGGGTCAGACCATAGCGGCGATGGGTATCCCAGTCCGGATCGACCGCGAGCGCCATCTCGAAACCCAGCTTTCCATAGTACAATTTGGCGTGGGCGAGGTCGGTGTTGATCACGGCAAGAGGGGCCACACTCATTGTAGAGAGTTGCTCGGAATGGCGGTTCATCTGCGCCACTTGGCGGCGGCAGAAGGGGCAATGCAGGCCGCGGAACAGGCCAAGCAGAAGTGATTGGCGGCCATGATAATCGGCCAAGCCGATATCGCCTTGCCGATTTATCGCAGCCAGTGTGAAAGCGGGCGCGGGATCGCCGACCCCTGGCCCTTCGCCGGTACCGCTGCCCTGCGCCATGATCGCGCTTTCCATTCCACTCGCATTCGCGTTTTGTATTATTCTAAATCAACGGTGACGGCGGCGGTAGATGCAGTTTTTGACTCCTTTAAAGCCTGCTCTTAGGCCCCGGCGGCGGGCACGGCATGGCGTGTCAGGTAGCTTTGACGGATGCTTTGCATATCCGCCTTGCCAAGCATGGCAATCTTTTCCGCACTGTTGATGCCGGCACGCTCCATGGCGGCATCGATGCCGGTGCGGGCATTGCCGCGCGAGCGGTTGATCGGCTTGCCGCCCACTTCATAGTCGGGGAAGACATAGTCGCAGCCCATGAGGTCGTGATGCCGCTGGCGCAGGATCGCCGCCAGGCGCGGGCTGAGGGCCATGCCCGGGCGTCCGGCCGAGGGGGTCAGGCTGTGCCAGTGCTGCGTGTCCACCGCTTCCCATTTGAGCAAGGCGGCCTCGGCGTAGCTCGCGCCCGTATCGAGCATGGCGACAACCAGGTCATACTGATCGATCAGTGCCCGCCGGCCGCGCAGTGAGCGATTGTGCCACGGTGTCGAGCCGCCTGACTGGCGTGTCGGATCGAGCTCGCGCAGCAAGGCCCGCTCTTCACTTTCGCTCAAGCATCGCAGCGTGCTTGTGCGGGGCTCTTTTTCGAAGCGCACATTGGGGGCCACGCGCACATTCCAAGCCTTGCGGGCACGGTTGTATATGGTTCGCAAGAGCGAGATTTCGCGATGGATGGAGGCATCGGACATGCCTTCGCGAACACGCTCTTCGCGCAGTCGCTTAACGCTGGCGCTGGTGATCTCGTGCAGCCGCATGGCGGGATCGAGACCGTAACGGCCGCTAAAGCCGCGCCCGGCGACAAGCTTGCGGGAGCGGCTCTCGACGGTGCGGTAATCGGCCAGTTTCTCGACCTCCGCCAGGCGCCGCTCTATGCCTTCGGCGAGGGTCATCTCTTGTACGTCCTCAGGATAAACAGACTCGAGGATGGCCTTCGCCCGGAGTGCCGCAACCCGTGCCGCCTTGGCCTTGTCAATCTGGCGTGTCGAGAAGCGCTGACGTTTCATGCCCGCGGGCGTGAACGCACACCACCAATAGGGAGAGCCGCGCCGCTTATACAATTGCATGGTCGCCAACCCCGCCTAGGGTTGCCAATTTTCGTACCAGATCGTCGCCAGGCGCTGCGCTTCCGCGATTTGCGCGGCGCTTAGCTCGGATTCGATCGTGGTACGAGCAGTGACGGCCCTGTCGCGATCGCTGCCGGGCGGCAGAATCGCCGCGGCGATGTTGAACCATTTGTGGGCGTGGACCGGATCGTCAACCACGCCGACGCCGGAGGCGTAGGATTGCCCGAGATTGAATTGCGCCTCGGGCATGCCCTGTTCCGCCGCCCGGCGGAACCAGGCCGTGGCCTCGACATCGCCGTATTCGACGCCATAGCCCTCGTCATACATGAGGCCAAGCTGGTATTGGGCCTCTGCCTGGCCCGCCTCGGCAAGTGAGCGGAGCTCAGCCAGGGCCGTATCGTAGTCCTCGGCATGGTAGGCGGCCATGGCCTCGTCGAAATCGGCCATCGCGGCGGGGCCGAAGCCCAACGTCAGCAAGGCGGCAGCCAGCAGTGTGGCGCGGCGCCTCAATCTCGATCCCATCGGCATGGTGATGATCCCCATCTGCTTTCACCGGTAACGCTGCCCAACGGACAGGTCCCAGGGTAGCGCCACAACGCCATGAATGCCACCATGGCACGACCTGCCTATGCGTTATAGTGACACATTATGCCCGATCCGATACCCGTAACCGACACAATCAGCCTGGATGAGGACGAGCTCGTCTGGCGCTTCGTGCGCGCGTCGGGGCCGGGCGGGCAGAAGGTCAACAAAACGAGCAGCGCCGTCCAACTGCGATTCGATGCGGCGCGATCGCCCTCGCTTCCCGAGGCGGTGCGCGAGCGCTTGCTGGTTCTCGCCGGTCGCCGCGCCGACAACAACGGCGTGCTGACCGTGGACGCACGAAGATTCCGCACCCAGGCGCGCAATCGCCGCGATGCCCTCGACAGGCTCGTCGCCCTGGTGCGCGAGGCGGCCGAGCCACCCAAGCCGCGCCGCCGCCGGGGCGTGCCGGCGGGTGTTCACAAGCGGCGCCTCGAGTCCAAGCGGCAGCGTTCCAGGCTCAAGAGCCAGCGGGCGCGCGTCGGACAGGACTCCGAATGAGCGATTCGGCTCTCCGCGCCTGGCTTGAGGCGCTGCCCAAAGCCGAGCTGCATCTGCATCTGGAAGGGGCTATACCCCTTGAAGCCCTGTTCCAATTAATCGAAAAATACGGCGGCGATACTTCAATTAAAACATTAGATGATTTAAAGAATAGACTGTCATATAATAGTTTTCCCGCATTCATAAGCGCCTGGCTTTGGAAAAACACCTTCCTTCGCGACTATGACGATTTCGCCTTTATCGCCGAGGCCGCGGCCGGCGAGCTGGCTCGTCGCAACATCCGCTACGCCGAAACATTCTTTTCGCCGGCGCGCTTTGCCGCCTACGATTTGAGTCTGGCGGGAATGGCCGAAGCCGTCCGCCATGGCCTCGACCGGGTGGACGGGGTCGAGGTCTGGCTGATTGCTGACCTGGTGCGGGATTTGGGGCCCGAAAGCGGTGCGCGAACCTTGGCGGAAGCGGACGAGGCGCGCGAATTCGGCATCGTCGGCATCGGCATCGGTGGCTCGGAGCATCGCTTTCCGCCCGAGCCCTATGCGGCGCTTTACGAAGACGCGCGGCGGCGCGGCTTCAAGACCGGCGCCCATGCGGGCGAGGCGGCCGGCGCCGACAGCGTGCGCCGGGTCGTCGAGGCCCTGCGCGTCGATCGTATCGGTCATGGCACGCGGGCCGAGGAGGATCCGGCGCTTGTGACATTGCTGGCCGAGCGCGGCGTACCGCTCGAAGTCTGCCCCCTATCCAATGTCGCCACCGGCGTGGTCGCAGATATCGCCGCCCATCCCGTGCGCCGCTACCACGACGCCGGCATCCCCGTGACCATCAACACCGACGATCCGGGCATGTTCCACAACACGCTCGCCGAGGAATACGCGCTGCTGCACGAGGTGCACGGCTTCACGCCGGCGGAAATCCAAGGCCTGGTGCTCAACGCCCTCGATGCCGCCTGGCGGCCGGAGCAAAGCGGGCCGACCTTGCGCGAGGCCTTCACCCGTGATCCGGATTGGGACTATCCCCGCCCCACATAGGCCTGGCGGTGGGGGATGACGGTGACTTCCAGCACTTCCACGTGGGGCGGCAGCGCCGCGACGGTCAGAGCCACTTCGGCGAGCTCGTCGGGGGTCATCATGGGCTCGTCGTCCCAGGCGCGGCTGCCTTCCATGCGGCGCTCGACCATCACGTTGCCGGGGTTGAGGCAGCAGGCTGTGATGTCGTGATCGCGGCCCTCGAGCGCGGTCGATTGGGTGAGGCCCCAAAGGCCGTGCTTTGAGGCATTGTAGGGGGCATGGTTGGGGCGCACGCGGCTGCCCGAGATCGAGCCGATGTTGATGATGCGGCCGCCGCCGCTGCCTTTCATGGCGGCCATGGCGGCGCGCGTGCACAGCATGGGGGCGGTCAGATTGGTGGCGATGACCTTGTCCCAGGCATCGAGCGCCAATTCGTCGAGCGGACCGCCGTCGAAGACACCGGCATTGTTGACCAGCAGGTCGAGGCGGCCGAATCGCGCCAGGCTGTCGGCAAAGACTTGGTCGACCTTGAGCGGATCGGTGACGTCGGCGTTGCAGGCGAGCACCTCGGCACCGAGCGCCTCGCATTCGTCGGCCGCCGCTCGCAGCATATCCTTGCGCCGGGCGACGATGGTCAGGCTGGCTCCCTCGCTCGCGAAGGCCCGCGCGATACCCCGCCCGATGCCGCTGCTGGCGCCTGTGATCAAGGCTGCCTTGCCGTCCAATCTGCCCATGACGCTGCCTCTCTGCTGAAACCGTTTGTGGCATAGTGTATCAAGCGGCGTCGCGTTGAACCTGTCTTTGAGGCGTGCCATTCTGTGGCGGCTATGCGGGGGCATCGCATGGGGAATCGGATGAGTATGAATTGGTTGTTGCGAGCTGCCGGTGGCGTCGCCGTGTCTCTTTTGCTGTCGGCTGCCGCGAGCGCCGGCGCGATGGAGGACTGGCAGGCGGCCTATGACGCCGAGATGGCCGGCGATCTCGACATCGCCATCCACCATTACAGCCGCGCGATTCGCTCGGGCGAGCTGCCCCAGAGGGAGCTGGCGCGGGTTTTTCGCGGTCGCGGCAATACCCACTATGCGTCCGGCGACATGGCTGAGGCGCTGAGCGATTTCGAGACCGCCATTCGCGTCGATCCTACGTATGCGGCGGCGCTGGTGAGCCGCGGCGTGATCAGGCATGAGGCCGGGGATTACGAGGCCGCCATCGCCGACTACGACGACGCCCTGACCGAGGATCCCGATTACGCCCTGGCCCACGCCAATCGGGGCAATGCCTTGGCGGCACTAGGGTATATCGAAGATGCCATTCGCGACTTGCGCACGGCCTATGCACTGGGGTATCGCGTTCCTTGGCTGGTCGAGACGCTGCAAGGCCTTGATGCGGTACCCGAGGAAATCCGGTGAAGACGCTCAGGCCTGTCGATAAGGCTTGGTGAGAATGGCCGGAACGCGAAACGGTGGAGAGGGTGTATCCGGCAGTTCGTTGTCCGGCGAGTTCAACGATGTGATGAGCCAGGTCGAGCAACATTTGGCATTGGTCGATGCTGTCGAGGCGCTCAATCCGGCCTATGTCGCCAAATTGCGCCTGGCTCTCGACGGGGCACGCAAGAGCCGTGACGAGGCCAATGCCCAGCACCACGCTATTGCCGAAGCGTTGGCCGCATGTTTTCCGGAGGATATCGAGCGCGCCGCAATCGCCAACTGGTTCATTTTCGTTGCCATGGGGCAGGGCTATGCCCAGGCTTTCAAATTCTTGAGCGACTATGCCTCGACCGGTGGCGATCCGCTGACGGTGCCGCAATTCGCGCAGCCGGCGCCGCAATTGCCGACAGCCCAGATGCCCGGGTTTCGTATCGGGCCGTGGAAGTCGCCGGCCCGCGCCAAGGCGTTGCGCGCCGTCGCCTCGCTCGGCAATCCGCACGGGGCAGGGCGGATCTTCAAGGCGGCGCTCGAGACCTATGTCCAGACCAGCCGCATGATTTCATCCGGCCCGCAAGAGCAGTCCGGGCATCTGCGCATCATCGGCGCCGTGCTCGGCAACCAGGCACTGGAGCTCGTCATCGAGGGGGCGGAGGAGTCCCTGCTCGACCTCGATGTGCAGGCGGATGACACCGAGACCCATGACGTGGTCGTCAAGGTTGGCATGGCCAGGCCCTGGATCGAGGTGATCGAAGAGCAACTCCGGCGCAAGAGTGTCAAGAGGGGCAGCCTGCAGTACTGGCGCCCGACCCTGCAGCGCATAGGTATTTCCGAACATTTGCTGGAAGATTAGCGCCGGATCCGTTTGGTATTAGGGTTCCAGCCAGCCTTCGATGAGTCGTTCGAGCGGGGTGAGGTCGGGTGGGCCGATATCCTCCCAACGGCCTTTCCAGTTCGCATTGAGCTCTGTGAAGGCGTTGCAAGATGCACCGTATTTGGCCACGCAATAGGCGCGCGTCTTTTCAACCGAGCCGAACCAGCAGGGCACGCAGGCGTTCGAGTCGCTGGCGGCGCAGAGAGGGAATTCCTGGGAAACTCCGCCAGGGCCGGTCAGGGTGCCGCATGTCTCGTAGTTGTAGCCGAGCTTGCGCAGGCAGAGAATCTCGGCATGGGGGCAGGAGGCGAACGACAGGCCTTGCGCCTCGGCACTCGTCGCCAGCAGAGCGCAGGCAAGCAACGGCAAGACCATCTGGCGGGCAACATGATGCATGGGCACTGTGTCCCATTTGCCAAGCTCCGACGCAAGCCGCGTGCCAGGAGGGGAGCGGCCATATTGTGCCATGTCTTGGCGGTGGCAAGCCTTTCGATAGGCCGATCTTGCCGGGGCCGTAGGCCAAAAGAGCCCGGTGGCGGGGCCACCGGGCTCTCTCGCAGTCGAATTGGCCTCTCCGCGGCTAGAGCGTGTCGTGACTAATCGGATTCAGGATTCCCAAGAGTGTTGATCTGTGATTCCCTGCGTATGGCAGCGGATATTGGGGGTCAGCGATGGGAAAGCCACATCCTATAGAGTTGCGAGAGCGTGTTGTTGCCTTTG
>CAZVDW010000521.1:0-7323 GCA_964625645.1 uncultured Rhodospirillaceae bacterium | reverse complement strand
GGCAGCTCCCGCAGGTGTGTGACCGACAGGGGCTGTCCGTCGGTGACCCGGTCGATGTCGGCCTGCAGACGTTCGGTGACCCGGGGGTGCCGGGCCAGGGCCAGCCAGGCCCAGGTCATGGCGTGGGCCGTGGTCTCGTGGCCGGCGACGAACATGGTGATCACCTCGTCGCGCAATTGGCGGTCGGACATGCGTTCGCCGGTCTCTTCGTCCTCGGCCAGCATGAGCATGCTCAGAAAATCGCCGCGGTCGCGCCCGTCCGCGCGGCGTTCGCCGATAAGGCGCGCAACGGTGCGGTCGACGGTGCCTAGCGCACTAGCGATGTTCCGGTCGGGCAGGCGCGGCAGCCATTCGGGCACGCCGATCAGGTCGCGCAGTCTCAGCTTGTGTCGGCTCAACACGCGGATCGCTTCACTGACCTCGCGCGCCTCGTCGTCGCCCAGATTGTCGGAGAACATGGCGCGGGTGATGACCTTCATGGTCAGGCGCGACATCTCCGCCTGCATGTCGAGCGGCCGGCCGTCGGTTGCCGCCGCTTCCCAGCCCGCCAGCATGTCCTCGGTCAGCGCCACCATCATATCGGCAAAGGCGGTGATGCGCCTGTGATGGAAGGCGGGTGCCGCGATGCGCCGCTGGCGGCGCCAGAAACTGCCCTCGCTGGTCAGCAGGCCGCGCCCGAGAATGGGTTCGAGCAGGGCTCGGGCGATGGGTGTCTTGGCATAGTTCTCGGCCTTGCCTATCAGCACGTGGCGCAGGATGGCGGGATCGGTCACCGTGGCCACGGTGCTCACCCCGATGCGCTGAAAGTGCAGGCCGCCATCCTTTCCCATATGCCGATAGACGGCCACGGGATCATGCACGAGCCCGCGATAGGTCCGCCAGATACCCGCCAATGGAATAGCCATGCTGTGCTCCCTTGCTACCGCTTAGCGCACTTCACCACGCCCTTGCTGTCGGGCGCAAGGGCGCCGCTGTGATCAGAGCATGGAGTTGTTGTTGACCATGCCGCCGTCGATGGTGACCACGGTGCCGGAAACATAGCTGGCGCGATCCGACGCCAGGAAGACGATCAGGTCGGCGACTTCGTCCGGCCGCGCGAAGCGCTCCATCGGCCAGTTGGCGTAGTACTCGGCGGCACGGTCTTCGTCGCCGAACTCCGCCACCGCCTTCTGGCGCATCAGGGTTTGGATGCGATCGGTCTCCACCGGGCCCGGATTGACGCCCACCACGCGCACACCGGCATAGATGGCGCGGCTGCCGATGGCGCGGGTGAAGGCCATCAGGGACGCATTGCCGGCGGCGCCCGCGATGTAATTGTAGTCGAGCTTCTCGCCGCCAGTGCCGATGTCGTTGATGATCACGCCGCTTCCGCGCGCCTTCATGGGCCCCAGAAAAGCGCGGGTCACGTTGATGTAACCGTAGACCTTGAGGTCCCAGGCCTCGCGCCAGCGCGCTTCGTCCACATCGTCGATGTCCCCGGCAGGGATGGCGCCCGCGTTGTTGACGAGGATGTCGATGTTGCCGGCGGCCTCGACGAGCCGGCCCACATTGGCGCTGTCGCTCAGATCAAGCGCCGAGGTGGTGACCTGAACCTGATAGCGCCCCGCGATATCCGCGCGCGCGCGCTCCAGATCGTCTGCGGTCCGTGCCACCAGATGCACGTCGCAGCCCTCGGCGGCAAAGCCGTGGGCGCAGGCAAGCCCGATGCCTTTCGAGCTGCCGGTAATCAGCACCGATTTGCCGGCAAGTCCAAGCTCCATGTCCAACACCTTCCCTGAAAAAAAGCCGCACACTCCGCATCGCCATCCTAAGGGATGCCCCCCGGTCGGACCACACGCGCCCTTGGGCCGCGGCGGAATAGGGCCACGATCGCGACCTGTGTCTTAGGTACGATCTGTCGCTTATTTCTCTGGACGGCACAAGGCCAGGGTGGCGGAGAGAGGGGGATTCGAACCCCCGATACGGATTATCTCCGTATAACGGTTTAGCAAACCGCCGCCTTCAGCCACTCGGCCACCTCTCCGCGACAACTGCTTACTTACGCAGCGCTCCCGGTGCTGTCAACGACGGGCCAGCAGCGCCGCCAGCCGATCGCGCAGCGCCGGCAGCAGCTCGCTTTCGAACCACGGGCGCTTGGCGACCCAGGCGCGGGTGCGCCAGCTCGGGTGGGGCAGCGGCATCGTGGCGGGCAAATGCGCCCGCCAATCGGCGACGGTGGCGCCGACACCGGCCTTGGCCGCCGCGCCGAGGTAGTGCTTCTGGGCATAGCCGCCGACCAGCAGGGTCAGCGCGATGGCGGGCAGGGCCGCCAGCACGCGGCCATGCCAGGTTGCTGCGCACTCGGACATGGGTGGTGCGTCGCCGCCTTGCGGGTTGCGGCCGGGATAACACAGACCCATGGGCATGATGGCGACGCGGCTTTGGTCGTAAAAGGTCTCGCTGTCGATGCCGAGCCAGCCGCGCAGGCGCTCGCCCGAGGGATCGTCGAAGGGGAGGCCCGAAGCGTGCACGCGCGTGCCCGGCGCCTGGCCGATGATGAGCAGGCGCGCACTCTCGCTGGCCCGCAGCACGGGGCGGGGCCCGAGCGGCAGGCGATCGCCGCAGAGGCGGCAGGCGCGCGCCTCGGCCAGCACCGCCTCGAGGCTGCCGTTGGCCATCAGCCGCGCAAGGGATAGACCGCGGCACGGGCGTAGTCCGCGCCGGCCGCGCCAAGATGGCTTTCGAAGAGCACCACCTCCTCGACCATGAATTCGCCCCAGCGCTCCTCGGCAAGCAGCGCAAGCTGCTGGCTCACCGCCTCCGGGTCGGCGCCCTTGAGCCGGGCCAGGGTGATGTGCGGCGAGAACTTGCGCCTGTCCGGCTCCACATCCGCCGTGGCAAGCCGCGTTACCACCTGCTTGCGCAAGGCCGCCAAATCCGCTGTCGGCGCCACCGCGATATGCAGCGAGCGCAAACGCCGGGCGGGGCCGAAGGCGCCGGGCTCGCCCATGGTCAGCGAGAATGGCGCGCCATGGAGCCCGCTCAGCGCCGCGTCGATGTCACGCGCCTGGACGCCATCGACCGCGCCGATGAAGCGCAGGGTGAGGTGGATATTCTCGGCCGCCACCCAGCGCGCGCCGCGCAAGCCGCCTTCCATCCCCGCCAGACGCTCGCGCAGCGCGGCCGGCGGCGCGATGGCGACGAACAGGCGGTGGCTCACCGCTCAGCCCTTGCGGGCGCCGTGCAGGATGGCGCGGAGATGGCCGTGCAGGTGCCACGACAGGCGCTCGTAACGGCGCAGCAGGACGCGGATTTCCTCCTCGTCCAGCCCGCGACCGCTGGCGACCTCTTCGGCAAGGGCGCGCTTCAGGCCCGCTTCGAGCCGCTGCACCATACGCTCGGTCTGCTCGACCAGGTCGCCGAGCGCATCCGCGCCGGCGCGCGCGTCGCCATGGCGGGCCGCGTCGGCACGGGCGACCTGCCCGGCATCCTGGGCCGCCTTGAGGCGGCTGAAGGTCTCGAACGGCGTCAGCTTCTCGTCCATCGCCCACCACGGTAGCGCCTCGCGCCAAGCGCCGAAAGCCCTAAGCCTCGACGAACGCGTCGGCATGCTCCCTCTGTTCCGCGCGCGGCTTGAGGATCAGGCTGAGGCCGACGAAGACCACCAGGTTGGCCGCGAAGGCGATCATGCCCGGGTTGATGTCGAAGGGCGCCGCATCGACGCCGAACTGGAGATAGGCGTTGACCGCTGCACCAGCCGCCAGCCCGCCGATGGCGCCTTCGCGGGTGGCGCGGCGCCAATAGAGCGCGCCGTAGACCGGCGGCGCCAGCTGGATGATGTAGCCATAGGCGCCGAGCAGCAGCTGGATCAGGCCTTCGCCACCGAAGATCGCCAGGTAATAGGCGGCACCGCCGACGGCGACCACCGCAATGCGCATGACCAGCAGCTGGGTGCGATCGGCCATGTCGGGCTTGAGGGGGAGGACGATATCGCGGCCGACCGAAACGGACGCGCCGTGACTGATGGCGTCCGACGACGACATCGCCGCGGCCAGGGCGCCGGCGCCGATGAGGCCGTAGACCAGGCCGCTGGCGCCGAGCTCATGGGTGATGAGATAGGGCAGCACCTGGTCCGGCTTGTCGATGGCGTCCGGCGGCACCACGCCGATGGCGGCGAAGCCGATGAACAGCACCGGCACCAGGAACAGCGCGAAGACCGGATAGGCCAGCACGGTCAGCTTGATGCGCTTCTCGCTGGTCGTATAGGACTTGGTGAAGAGATGCGGCCACATCACGAAGCCGATGGTCGAGATGATCACGGCCGAGGAGAAGGCGGTTGCAGACATCACCGAGCCTTGCTTGCCGATGAGCAGGAAATCGGGCCGCTCGGCGACGATGGCGCCGAACATGGCCTCGGTGCCACCGTGCAAGGTTTGGACAAGGTAGAAGCCGAGAACCCAGGCGATCACCAGCATAAGGATAGCCTGCAAAACATCCGACCAGGCGGCGCCGCGCACGCCGCTGGTCACGACATAGACGACGACGATGCCATAGGCCAGCAACGCGCCGGCCCAGAACGGAATATGGCCTTCGGTCAGCACGTTGAAGACATAGGCCATGCCCTTGATCTGCAAGGTCAGATACTGGATGAAGGCGAGCACCGAGACGATGCCCACCAGCACCACCAGCAGGCGCGAGCGATAGCGGTCGCCGAGCAGGTCGCCCATGCTGAAATAGTCGCGCGCCGCCCCCAGCCTCGCCACCTTCGGCCCGATCACGTACCACGGCAGCAGGCCCAACGCCGCATAGGCGAGGATGTAGAAGGCCGCCGCGCCCTTCGCATAGGCCCAACCCGGCCCGCCGAGAAAGGCAAAGGCGGAAAAGATGGTGCCGCCCATGAGGAACCACATGACGAACAGGCCCAGGCCGCGGTCGGCGACGGCATATTCCGAGACCGAGAAGTGCGAGCGCCCGCGCCCCGCCGCCAGCCCGAGGCCGAAGGCGAAGACCAGATAGGCGCCCATCGCCAGCAGCGCGATATGCCAGGCGGCCATCTAGCGGTCCCCGCCGTGTTCGTAGAAATAGAACCCCACCAACACCACGAACTCGACCAGGATCCAGCCCACCACCCAGGCCATCGAGAAGGGCAGGCCCAGCACCATGGGCTCGACGCGATTGCCGATGGCGAAGAGCGGAAACACCATCACCGCCATCATGGCGACGACAAAGACCGCAAAGGCGCGCGGCGCCCGCCGCACCGGTTGTTCCGCTTGCATGTCCGTTCCCCCTCCGTGCTGTGCCGGGGAATGGTACGCGCATTGGCGCTGCGGGCGCAACGTGGCTGGGCGGGCATGTCCGTTGCCGGCCGACTTGCGGACCAGGCGGCATCGGCTCGGCCGGAGTCCAGGCGGCTCAGCTCACGTCCGATCGCGCGTAGGCGTCCTTGATCAGGAACGAGTGTTCGAAGGCCTCGCGCAGCGCCGGTGTCTTGAGGCCCGCTGCCATGGCATCGAGAACCGTTCGCGCGGCTCGCGCCGCAGAACGGGATTGATCGATCCTATTCGTATCGCTGTAAAGTTGGCTGAAAGCCAGTTGGGTGCGCCACAGCTGGGTCGGGTTGCCGATTTGCTCGGCATAAGCGAGCGCCTTCCGCAATGCCTCCTCGGCATCTTGCCATTGCAATCGTGCCACGCCGATGCCGGCCTTGAGCCGCCAACCACGCACCAAATACTTCTTCGAGTCAGTATCGGTCGCAAGGTCGAGGCACTGATTGGCCCATTCCTCCGCCTTCTTTGGATCGTCGAGGGCCAGGCAGGTCTCGCCATATCCCACAAGCATGTGTTGGGAGTAACGCCACCTCGCCCAATCGCTGGTCGACGGGTTGTTGACGATGGCGTGCGCCTTACTGAAGAACTCGCGGGCAAGCTGACGGTCGCCCTTGGCCAGAAACACATCGCCAAGATTGAGCTCGCAGTTGGCGATCACTTCAGGATCGCCCCGTAGTTGAGAAAAATCGAGACCACGCTCATTCAATTCGATCGCGTATTCAATGTTGCCGCATTCGCCATGCACCCAGCCAAGAGAGTTAAGGACGCGATTGCGAAAAATTACATCACCAACTTTTTCGGCCAGTGCCAGCGCTTCCGTCCAGATAGCCAGAGCATCCTCATATTCGCCCTTGCCCGCATGCGGCAGGCCGGCGGACCAGAGTCCGACCAACAGCGGCAAAGCATGGTTCGCATCTCGCGCGACCTCAACACCCTCGCGTGCCTCCGAAACCGAGCGAGTGTAGTTACCTTGCCAATTATCCAGTTGCGAGAGCATTGAGGCTGACAACGAGGTAAAATAATCCGCATTCGCGTCCGCGCTTGTTTGGTGGCACTCCTCGAAGCGGACACGCGACTCAGATAACTTGCCGGTTACCGCTTGAACCCAACCCGAAGCGCATTGTGCCGCGGCAACGACTTCGGCGGCATTCGCGGCCCGCCCCAGCTCGACCGCCTGCTGCGACTCTCGGTCCGATCGCTCGAACTCGTGCGCGAAAAACGAGGCTAAGGCCATTCCGGCCAAAGCCGCGCCCTCGCCAGCTTCGTCATTCTGATCGCGGATGATCTCCGCAGCCTGGGCATATTCGGTGTGGGCGCTATCAAAATCGCTGAGCGGCATATACAGGCCAGCCAACTTGACGTGCAGGGCGGCGGCTCGCTGAGGCAGGTCACTTTCGTCGCCGTGCTTGAGCGTTGCCAGCGCCTGCTCGCACAACGCGATCGCCTCGTGGATAGCGAACGCTGCCGCGGCATGGTCGGCCGCCTTGTCATAATATTCGCTGGCCTTGGGCCAGTCCTCCGCCGCGGCGAAGTGGTGCGCGATCATCGCGTAGTGCTCGCCCAGGCGGTCGGAATAGAGCTCCTCTATCGCCTCGGCGACACGTCGATGCAGTTCGCGGCGGCGCTGTTTCAGCAATGAGCCGTAGGCAACGTCCTGGGTCAGCGCGTGCTTGAACATGAAAGCAAGCTCCGGATGGAGCGCTTTCTGGTAGATCAGCTCGATCGCCTGCAGCTCCCGCAGGCTGACGCTGGTGCCGGTGCGCAGATCGCCGATCCGGCCAAGAAGTCGCTGGGTGAACTCGCGGCCGATGACGGAAGCGAGTTGCAGAGTGCGCCGTGCCTCGTCTTCCAGGCGATCGATGCGCGACATCAGGACGCCCTGGACCGTGTCCGGCACATCGGTTTGGTCGATCGGCCGGTCGAGCGTCCAGGTGTCACCGTCGCTGCGAATGGCGCCGGTCTCGCCCAAGGACTTGACCAATTCCTCAACGAAAAACGGGTTGCCCTCCGCCTTGCG
>CAZVDW010000520.1:0-3722 GCA_964625645.1 uncultured Rhodospirillaceae bacterium | reverse complement strand
CGAAAGACGCGTCCGACGTGCGCGTCATCCGTCTCAACTTGTCCAAAGTCGACTGGCCAAAGGATGACAACCCGGTCCGGGCGGCGGAGAAGCTCGGTAAGTTCATCGCCGCTGAGGCGCTGGAGGAGCACGGCATCGGGGCCATGCGCGGGGCCATCGAAGCGCTGCTCGATGTTGAGGATGCGGATGTGGCGTTGGTGGCCTTTTGCGGATGGTTTCCCGATGACCGGCAGCACCGCTGGGTACGCGACCTGGGCGCGGAGATTCTGCATTTCACGGCGCCGGACCGTGTCCCGCTGATGACGCGCTGGATATGGGATGCGCGCAGCGGCACGGGCATGCTGCGTGAGATCTGGCATGGCGACGGCGTGGAGGCGGTCGCCGACGATCTCGCCGCCCATGTCGCCCTGCGCGCCGAGCTTGCCGGTTATCTCAAGGGCCGCGGCGTCTGGCACGCCGTGCCGCTGACCATCGATCTCTTGTGTGCCCAGGTCTATGCCGCCTACATCCAGGCGCAAGGCTCGGCCTTCCTGCGCGCCGATTTCTCCGGCGATGACGACCCGGGCTGTTACCTTTGCCGCATGCTCGGCATCGATGCGCCGAAGCGAGCCCTGGTCATGCAGGAATAGCCGCCATGCCCATTCACGAAGTCTCGCTGATCCGGCCGGAAAACCTGCACGAGCAGGACTCCCTCGAAGTCGATGGCGTCGATGTTTCCGGGCATTGGAGCACGTTCATCGGGACGCGCGTGGTCAGCGACTACAACGAGGCCCTGGAAGCGGAAGTCGCGGCGCTGCCCGGCGGCGCGCACATCCATCGCTGCTGGCAATGCAGCTCCTGCACCAATGCCTGCACCATCCATGCGCTCGACCCGGACTTCAACCCGCGCTTCTGGATCTACCTGGTGCGCATAGGGCTGGAATCGGAGCTGTTGCGCGACAAGGACATCATCTGGCAGTGCGTGTCGTGCAACAAGTGCACCTATGCCTGCCCGCGCGATGTCGAGCCCGAGGGCGTCATGAAGGCGCTCGGCCAATGGCTCGAGCTCAAGGGCCATGTGCCGACCTCGCCCTCACATCATTTCGACGAGGTGTTCGCGGGCCAGGTCTTCGAGACCGGCCGCATCGAGGAAGGCCGCATCATCCGGGGCTTCTTCGCGCGTACCGGCCAGGCGCTGCGCCAGCCCTGGCTGATCGAGATGGCCAAGCGCCTGGCGCGCCATCTGCCCTTGCGCCTGCTCGCCACGATGGGCCTGGCCAGCCTGCTGCGGCCGCGCACGCGCGGCTGGGGGCCTGCCCGTGCCGCGATCAACGACCATGTGGCCGAGCGCAAGGCGGCCGACCGCCGCGCCCTGGGCTTAAGAGAGTAAGGCCATGGCGAACAAGCACCAGAAAGTCGCCTACTATCCGGGCTGCGCCCTTGAGGGCTCCGGCCATGCCTATAACCGCTCGACCGTGGCGCTCGGCAAGGCGCTCGACCTCGACCTCGTCGAGATCGAGAACTGGAACTGCTGCGGCGCCATGGAGGTCAAGAATATCGATCCCAAGCTGCAGACCTATCTGTCGTCGCGGGTGATGTCGATCGCTGCCAACGACATGGGCTTTGACACCATCATGGCGCCGTGCAACGGCTGCTACCACAATCTCAAGAAGGCCGAGCACGACCTGGCCGGGGACGAGGATAGCGTCGCCGTGGTCGGCCGCCTGTCGGAGAAAGCCGGCCATGCGACCTATCGCGCCGGCCAGGCGACCACCATCCACGCCCTCGACTGGATCAAGCAGGCGATCGGCGAGGAGGGTTTGCGCGAACGTGTCCGCAACAGCCTGTCCGGCCTCAAGATCGCTAACTATTACGGCTGCATGTATACCCGCCCGCGGTATATCTTTCCCGAGAAAGATGCCGGCCCGGGCTCGGAATCCACGCACCAGCCGCATTTCATGGACGACCTGCTTGAGGCCGCCGAGGCCGAGATCGTCGACTACCCCCTCAAGACGGCGTGCTGCGGCGGCGCCCATACGCTGTCGGACAGCGACACCTCGACCCGGCTGGTGCTCAATCTGATCGAGACGGCGGAGGCCTGCGGCGCCGAGGTCATTGCCACCGAGTGCCCGACCTGCCACAGCGGCCTGGAGATGCATCAGATCCGCGCCGAAAAGGTCTTTGGCAAGAAGACGCGCCCGGTGATTCTCTATTTCACGCAGCTTCTCGGCCTGGCGCTGGGGCTCAAGCCGCGCCAGCTCGGCGTGCACGAGAACGTGTCCGATGCCTTGCCATTGCTTAAGCAAAAGGGCCTGGCATGATAAGCTTCGCCGATATCGAGGCGCGGCTTGACGCCTGCCCGCGTGACCCGGACGAGCTGCTGTCGCTTGGCGAGGCGGTACTCGAGCATTGGCTGGAGGCGCGCGGCGAAGTGCCGACGCGCGAGCGCCACGAAGGATTCCGCCTGTTGGCGCTGCACCGTCAGGGCGCGCGTGGCGAGCCCTCGTTCAACGCCTGCCGCGAGAGCTGCCGCGAGCTGGTCTTTCGCTGCAATATGATGCGGCTTGGCGCGAGCGGAGAGGGCGAACACGAAGCCAGGTTGGCCGTCATGGTCGCGCGCCACCTCGGTCTGTTCGTTCGTGGCAAGCTGGAAGAGTCGGCGCTGGGCGAGTTCTGCTGCTCGTCACGGCCCTTGAGAGCTGTTGGAGGAAGATGATGCCCCTCGTTCGCGGATGCAATTTGCCCGATGAGCTGCTGTACGACGTCGAGAACAATATCTGGTACCGCGACCAGGGCGACGGCACGGTCACCGTCGGCATGACCGCCGTGGCCGCCGCGATGGCAGGTCAACTGGTTGCCGTGACACCGAAGAAGGTCGGCCGCACGGTCAAGCCGGGTAAGGGCTGTGCCATTATCGAGTCGGGCAAATGGGTCGGCGCGGCGAAAATCGGCAGCGGCGGCGAGATCGTCGAGGTCAACGAGAGCCTCGTCGCCTCGCCGACCATCGCCAATGACGACCCCTATAACGATGGCTGGCTGGTCAGGATCCGCCCCGAGGATTGGGCCGGCTTCTCCGGCCAGCTCACTAAAGGTGCCGATGTTGCGGCGGCCTATGAAGCGAAGATGGACGCCGACGGATTCGAGGGTTGCGAGACGTGACCGAGCTCGCCATGCCCGTGAGAAGGACACAACAGAACAGCGAAGGAGATTGCGATGCCGGACGGTAGCCAGGACAATGCCAAGAGCATGTCGATGATCGTCACCAAGGGTTCCCTCGATTGGGGATACCCGCCTTTCATTCTCGCCACGACAGCGGCCGCGATGGGTCTGAACGTGACGATGTTCTTTACCTTCTACGGCCTGACCCTGCTCAAGAAGAAGCTTGATCTCGGTGTCACGGCGCTCGGCAATCCGGCCATGAAGATGCCGATGATGGGCATGCATATCGGGCTGCCGAACATGATGGGAGCGATCCCCGGTGTCGATGCCGTGGCAACGGGCATGATGAAGAACCTGATCAAGAAGAAGGGCGTTGCCTCGATCGAGGAATTGCGCGAAACGGCGGTGGAATCCGAGGTCCGGATCATCGCCTGCCAGATGACCCTGGATTTGTTCGAGTACTCGCCGGATGACCTGATCGAGGGGCACGAGATCGGTGGTGCCGCCACCTATATCGAGACCGCCACCCAATCCGACATCAATCTGTTCATCTGAGAAATCGGGAGAGTCGCCACATGGCCGAC
>CAZVDW010000519.1:0-3056 GCA_964625645.1 uncultured Rhodospirillaceae bacterium | reverse complement strand
GGCCCGGAACATTCTCTAGCAAGAAGGCCTTTGGGAGCGTGTCCCTGAGCACACGCAGATAGTGCGTCAAGGTGTCGGCACGGGGGTCGTCCAGTCGCTTGGCGTCACCGGTCGCCCAATATGCCGACTTGGAGAAGGGCTGACAGGGCGGGCCACCGATCAGCACATCCGCATCTCCCGGTCTCAGCCCTGCTGCATCCAGTATCTCAGCTGATCCGATCGCGGCTATATCGCCTTGCAGCACGGGCCAAGGTCGATTGCGCCGCAATACGCGGCAGCTGACGAGGTCGAGATCAAGCGCGACCTTGGTCTCGAAACCCGTAGCCTCGAAGCCGAAATCGAGGCCCCCGACGCCCGAATACAAAGAGATTGCCGTCAATCCCACGTTTTGCTCCGTAGTTACGCTGTTACGCTGCCATTCCAGAACATTTATAGAACATTATTTGAGCCTGGTCTGTAAAGACTGGTTCCGCCACCCCGATCGCGCTGGTTATGCGCCCGCGACAAGATTTGTGCTCGGGAAGATCGGCGGTGAGCGCGAAGCGAAACTCCCATCTCTCGGTTATCGAATGAAGACACGCCGCCAGAATATCGAAATCGTCGCGCGCGTGATAGCGCGAGCACGGGTCGCTTCTTGCCGCCCGCGTACGCTGGAAATCGACCTTGGGTCGGCCGTCCGCGCAGGGCTGGCGCAAGGTGTTTTTGCATTCGATAAGGATTGGCGGGCCACCCTGCCAGCGAAGCGAGATGTCCGGGCAGCCGTCTCCCTCCAGGCGCTCGCACTCGCTGACTCCGCGAATCTTCTTGAGCTCGTCGGCCAAATGCGTCTCTGCTACCCATCCGCGCACAGCCATTTTGAGTCGGCTCGCGCCATCGATGAGATCGAGCAAAGCATTGGGCTCGACGCCAAGCTCGTTGAGAAGCCGATGAGACCCTCATGCGCCAAGGCCATGACGTGGGCGCTCGGCCAGCTTTTCCGCAATGAGATGGCGCTCTCCCGGATCAAGGCCTTGGGCGATACGCTCGAGCGATATGAGATCGAGTAGCCGCTCCTGGCAACCGCCGATCAGCACCTCTGTCCGCAGGTCCTGATCGAGTGATGCTGCTGGCCTGTCCTGCGTCTTCGGCGTCCTTCGAGCGCGCTCCCAGGCTGTCCAACCGGTCGCTAGTATCGCCTGCACATGACTGGCTTTGAACTCGATCGAGCGTGACATGGGCGCCGGTGTGTTCATGAGCGGGTCGGCGGCGACAAACAGTTCGCGCTCAGGGTCGATGCCCAGGAAGATCGTCGTGATCAGCCCGTTTGGGTCGATCGCGACTTCGAGCGCGCCCTTCAGGTTACTCCCGTACTTGATTTGAAATCGATGCTCATCCTCGGGGCGATTCCTTGTCGCTCTCGCATTAGCAAAAAAAGCATAAGCCAGAAGGCCATGACGCACGCCACCCGGCGTCTCGAAAACAATGAAGAATGGCGCGGTATTGGGCTCGTCGGCATGCACAATCCGACAATGGCGCAGTTCGAGGGCTTCGGTGATGAGAGCGAATTGGGCGAGACTAACGCGTCACGATCCCATATTCCCGCTCACACAGCCAGTCCGCGATGCCGCCTCACCCCACCCTCTCGCCCATCTCGTCGATGGCGGCGATCAGGGCCTTGCGCAGGGTGGGGGCGGTGGCGCTGTGGCCGGCGTCCTCGATGAGACGGAGATCGGCATTGCCCCAGGCGGCCGCCAGGCGGCTGGCATTTTGCGGCGGGCAGAGCATGTCGTAGCGGCCTTGCACGATAATGCCGGGGATGGCTGCGAGCCTGCCCGCGTCGCGCACCAGCTGGTCGGGCTCGAGGAAGCAACCGCGGCTGACATAGTGCCATTCCACATAGGGCGTGCGCGGGGTCGATTCCGCCTTGGCCGGGCGCTCGTCCCAGAGGCTGGTCGGCAGGCTCGCGGCGGGCGGATTGATCTCGGACAGCGCCTGCTCGTAGCCGCCCCAGGCGCGCGCCGCCGGCACATGCACGCGCGGGTCCGGATCTTCCAGGCGCCTGCCATAGGCCGCCACCGGGTCGCCGCGCTCGTCCTCCGGCAGCAGCTCGAGGAAGCGTTGCCAAAGCTCGGGCCGGAAGGTCGGCGCGGCGCCGGCGAAAGCCCAGCGCACTTCGTCGGCGGTGCCGAGGAAGACCGCCCGCAGCACCAGGCCCGACACACGCTCGGGGTAGCGCTCGGCATAGGCCAGGGCCAGCGTCGAGCCCCAGGAGCCGCCGACCACCATCCAGCGCTCGATACCGAGGTCTGCGCGAATGCGCTCGATGTCGGCGACCAGATGCCAAGTGGTGTTGTCTTCGAGGCAGAGGCGCGGCGTGCTCAGCCCGGCGCCGCGCTGGTCGAAAAGCACGGCGCGGAAGCGGCCGGGGTCGAACTGGCGCGCATGCTGGCGTTGGCAGCCGCTGCCGGGGCCGCCATGCAGGAACAAGAGCGGCGTGCCGTCCTCACGCCCATGCTGCTCCAGATAGAGCGTGTGGGTGTCGTCGACGGCGATCTTGCGCTTGTCGATAGGCTCGGCGGCCGCGTAGAGGGAGTCGGCATCGGGTGTCATGGCAGGGCCTCTGCGGCGGGGGTCGGGTCGGACTCGCTAAGTTGCAGGGCGGCAAGGCGCGCGTAAAGCCCGCCTTCGGCCATCAGCGCCTCGTGGCTGCCGCTGGCGACGATGCGCCCCTGGTCGAGCACGACGATGCGGTCGACGCTTTGCACGGTCGCCAGGCGATGGGCGATGACCAGCGTCGTGCGCCCCGCCATGAGGCGCTCCAGCGCTGCCTGCACCTGGCGCTCGCTTTCGGAATCGAGCGCGCTGGTGGCTTCGTCGAGCAAAAGCACGGCTGGATCGCGCAGGATGGCGCGGGCAATGGCGATGCGTTGGCGCTGGCCGCCCGACAGGCGCACGCCGCGCTCGCCGATGCGGGTCTCGAAGCCGTCGGGGAGGGCCTCGATGAACTCCCGGGCGTTGGCGGCCTCGGCGGCGCGGACCACCTCTTCGCGGGAGGCCTCGGGGCGGCCGTAGCGGAT
>CAZVDW010000518.1:0-6221 GCA_964625645.1 uncultured Rhodospirillaceae bacterium | reverse complement strand
CTGGCGGTCTCGCCCTATACCGGCGAAGTGCTCGGGCGCCAGGCCTTGCCCGAGGGGGTGCGCGTGTCGCCCGTGGTCGCGGACCGCACGCTCTACCTGCTCACCATGGGGGCCGACCTGCTGGCGTTTCGCTGAGCCGGCCGGTGACTGGAGCCGGCCGGTGACTGTCACTATTGCCATCGTCGGCCGCCCCAATGTGGGCAAGTCGACCCTCTTCAACCGCCTCGTCGGGCGCCGCGCGGCCCTGGTCGATGACCGCCCGGGGGTCACCCGCGACTGGCGCGAGGGCAAAGGCAGGCTGGGCCCGGCGGAGTTCCGCGTGATCGACACCGCGGGCCTGGAGGACGCCGACGCGGAGAGCCTCGAAGCGCGCATGCAGGTCAGCACCGAGGCCGTGCTGGGCGAGGCCGACCTGGTGCTGATGGTCACCGATGCCCGCGCCGGGCTGACCCCGCTGGACCGTCATTTCGCCGACTGGCTGCGCCGCCACGACCGGCCCGTGCGCTTGCTGGTCAACAAGGCCGAGGGCAAGGCCGGGGATGCCGGCATCACCGAGGCCTGGGCGCTCGGCCTCGGCGAGCCGGTGGCGATCTCGGCCGAGCATGGCGAGGGCCTGGGCGAGCTCTACGAAGCCCTGGTCGCGGCCCTACCGGTGCTTGAGGCGGACGCTGACGAGACCAACGGCGAAGACGGCGAAGGGCCGCTGCGCATCGCCGTGGTCGGGCGCCCCAATGTGGGCAAGTCCACACTCATCAACCGTCTGCTCGGCGGCGAGCGCCTGCTGGTCGGGCCCGAGGCGGGCATCACCCGCGACGCGATCGAGATTCCCTGGCGCTGGCAGGACCGCGACATCGTGCTCGTCGATACCGCCGGCATGCGCCGGCGCGCGCGCGTCGTCGAGACCCTGGAAAGGCTGTCGGTCGCCGATTCCCTACGCGCGGTGCGGGCCTGTCACGTGGCCGTCCTCATGGTCGACGTGACGCGCTCGCTGGAGCGCCAGGACCTCTCCATCGCGGCGCTCATCGCCAATGAGGGGCGGGCGCCGCTGATCGCCGCCAACAAGTGGGACCTGATCGCGCATCCCGATGTCGTCCGCCGCCAGCTGGCGCAGCAGGTCGAAGCCGCCCTGCCGCAATTGCGCGGCCTGCGCGCAATACCGATTTCCGCCCGCGACGGCACCGGCCTCGACAGCCTGCTCAAGGCGGCCTTCGCCACCCGCGAGGTTTGGGCCAGGCGCCTGCCCACGGCCAAGCTCAATCAATGGCTGGAAGGGGTCCTGGCCCATCACCCGCCGCCCATGGACAAAGGCCGGCGCGTGAAGATGCGCTACCTGACCCAGGTCTCGGCCAGGCCGCCCACCTTCGCGCTGTTCGTCAACCGGCCCAAGGGCGTGCCCGAGGCCTATCGCCGCTATCTGATAAACGAGCTGCGCGACACCTTCGGCCTGCTCGGCACCCCCATCCGCCTGAATTTTCGCGGCGGGAAGAATCCTTACGTCAGCAAGCATTGAGAGTTGCTGAGGGAAGAAATACCAACTTACCAAGTCAACTTAAAGACGGCTGGGTTAGCCTTTGGCAGATTGTGACTGGATGATGAGTGATTCAGGACACACCCTGAAGTCCATTGTGCGAATTCCTGCCCGCCGATTCGGCACTCCCACCATCCTGCCAGAGTTGATGGCTGTCACCATCTACTAATTCGCTAGTGGCAGGCTCTCACCGTACTTTGCAAGAATTTCGCGAATAAAATTGTAATCCTTTTGCAGAAACTGCCAATTTCCTGCACCACCTTTCGTGACATGGTAGAAAGTTCCATCTGGAGACGAGAATAAGAACGATCCGTCCGGAAGGGCTACACCAGAGGTACCGCCTTTCATTTGTATCTTTACGGAATTTATTATTTTTTCGAAGTACTTCGTACTAATTACAAATGATGATGAGTTCGGATCAATCAATAATTCATATGTGTAATTTCCAACAACTACTTTCGAATTTAGTACTAGTAGACGATATCCTACAAGCGTCATATCATTCGGGATGGGCTCTGGTGAATACTTTTCAAAAATCTTTCGAGCCCAGACTCTCAAGCCAGGATTTGACACCAGAAGTTCTTCATCTCGTAGAATATTTATAGACAATTCAACATATTGCCGGCCAATACTACTGTCTTTTGCACCCCGTTCTATATAATAACCTGATAACGCAATTACTATTGGAATAGCAACCATGCCCAATATTTTAGCAATCCTCTCAACATAATCGCCGATTGAATATTGTTGCGGCTCAGAATATAATGCTACGGTTAAGTCTATCGGCTCTTTTGGCATTCCCAATACCCCTTCTTGCTCGATTATCATATCATATGTATTCTAGTCTTTTAGCGCAAAAAAATGGGCACATTTATTACAATTAAAACAAAATGTCCAGAAATCACAAAATGGATTACCTGTTAAAGCATAGGAGCGTTACCGGTCAATCCGAACATATACATTCAGGGGCTACCAAGCCTTCGCCTGCGCCTTGACCACCTCGCCGTTGCGCGTGCAGTCGGGGCTGGCCAGGGCCAGGAAGGCGTCGGTAATGGCGTCCGGTGTCACCAGCGTCTGCGGGTCTTCGCCGGGCATGGCCTTGGCGCGCATGGCGGTACGGATCTTGCCCGGGTCCAGCGCATTGACGCGAACTTGGCTCTTGGCCACTTCGGCGGCATAGACGCGCATCAGCCCTTCCAGCCCCGCCTTGGCGACGGCATAGGCGCCCCAATAGGCGCGCGGGCGGGAGCCGACGCCCGAGGTGACGAAAATGGCGCGACCGGCATCGGCGGCGCGCAGCAGCGCGTCGGTGGCGCGGATGAGGCGCCAGTTGGCCGTCAGATCGACTTCCAGCACGCGGTCCCAGCTGCGCGGCTCGATATGGGAGAGCGGGCCGAGGTCGCCCAGCAGCGCGGCGTTGCCCACGAGCACGTCGAGGTGGCCGTAGCGCTCGGCGATGGTACCGCCCAGGCGGTCGAGCGCTTCGCCGTTGGTGACATCGAGCGGCACCAGGGTGGCGGCATCGCCGCCGGCGGCGCGGATACGATCGTCGAGCGCGGTCAGCTCGGTCTCGTCCCGTGCCACGGCAACGATATGGGCGCCTGCGGCGGCGAAGCGCTCCGCTACCGCGGCACCGATGCCACGCGAGGCCCCGGTGACCAGCACCACGCGTCCCGCAAAGTCCATTGATCAGACGCCCTCTGCGAGCAGCGACAGTTGGGCGGATTCGGCGCCACCATCGCGATCGACCAGGGGAATGGGATATTCGCCGCTGAAGCAGGCATCGCAGAATTGCGGCCGCTCGGCATTGCGCGCTGGCTCGCCCATGGCGCGATAGAGACCGTCTATGGAGACATAACGGACCGAATCGGCACCGATATGATCGGCCATGGCCGCGATGTCCATCCGCGAGGCGAGCAGGTCCTGGCGCTTCGGCGTATCGACACCGTAGAAGCAGGAATGGGCGGTCGGCGGGCTGGCGATACGCATATGCACCTCGGTCGCGCCGGCCTCGCGCACCATCTGCACGATCTTGGTCGAGGTCGTCCCGCGCACGATCGAATCGTCGACCAGCACCACACGCCTGCCTTCCAGAGCGGCGCGGTTGGCGTTGTGCTTGAGCTTGACGCCGAGGTGGCGGATCGAATCCGAGGGCTCGATGAAGGTGCGCCCGACATAGTGGTTGCGGATGATGCCGAGCTCGAAGGGCACGCCCGCCTCCTCGGCATAGCCGATGGCCGCGGGCACGCCGGAATCGGGCACCGGCACGACCAGATCGCAGGGCACGCCGCTTTCGCGCGCCAGCTCGGCGCCGATGCGCTTGCGCGCCGTATAGACGCCGCGCCCCTCGACGACACTGTCGGGGCGCGAGAAGTAAATATATTCGAAGATGCAGAACTTAGAGCGGGCGGAGCCGAACGGCATGGTGCTGTGCATGCCGGTCTTGTCGATCACCACGACTTCGCCGGGCTCGACATCGCGCACCGCCTTGGCGCCGATGATGTCGAGCGCGCAGCTTTCCGAGGTAATAATGGTGCCGCCGTCAAGCGTGCCGATGGTCAACGGGCGCACGCCGAAGCGGTCGCGCACCCCGATCATCGCCTGGTCCGTGAGCATGATCAGGGAATAGGCGCCCTGGAGCTGACGCAAGGCGTCGACCAGGCGGTTCATAAAGCCGCTGGCCGAGCTGGTGGCGATCAAATGGACGATGACCTCGGAATCCATGGTCGACTGGAAGATGCAGCCGCGGCGCACCAGCTCGCGGCGCACTTCCAGCGCGTTGGTCAGATTGCCGTTGTGGGCGATGGCCAGGCCGCCGCCGGCAAGGTCGGCGAAGATCGGCTGCACGTTGCGCAACACCGTATCGCCCTGGGTGGAATAGCGGTTGTGCCCGATGGCGCTGTCGCCCTGGAGCTGCGCCATGACTGCGGGGTCGGAAAATATGTCTCCCACATGCCCCATGCCGCGATGGGGATGGAAGACGCGGCCGTCATAGCTGACGATACCGGAGGCTTCCTGGCCCCGGTGTTGCAGGGCGTGCAGGCCGAGGGCCGTATGGGCGCCGGCCTCCGGGTGGCCATGGACACCGAACATGCCGCACTCTTCTCTGAGCTTGTCGTCGTCCCAGGGATGACGGCTGGGCATGCGCGGCACTACTCGCTCGTGCTTGCGTCGGCCTCGGGCGCGCTGCCCTCGGCCGCAGGAGCCTCGGTCGCGCGATCCAGCAGTGCTCGTTCCTCATCGCTGTAACCGGGATCCTCGGGCGGCACGTCCGCGGGCGCCACCGGCGGCTGCGCCAGTTCCTCCGGCGTCGCCGGTATCATATCGTCGACCGGGAAATCCCATTCCGCGGGGATGAATGCTGTCATTCGCCTTGCCGTGTATTCGATCAATGGCAGGCTGCGGGCGCTTTCGAGCCATTCGGGCCGGGCATCCCCGTCTTCGTTCCAGATCAGCTTTTCGCCGCCGATAAAGGCGACGGCGACCACGATCACGCCGCGGGCGATACCGAACAGGAAGCCCAGCGAGCGGTCGAGCGCGCTCAGGGCGCTGGCCTTGACGCGGGTGACGATGAGGTGAATGGCGAGCCAGAACACCACCAGGGAGCCGAGGAACAGCCCCGCGCCGGTGGCGATATTGATGAGCAGCTCGTCAGGCAGATACTGGGCGACGTAGAAGCGCGCGTCGTGGAAGAAATAGACTGCGAACGCCGCCGCGCCGACCCAGCCGGCAATCGCCAGCACCTCGCGCACGAAACCGCGATAGAAGGCAAAGATCGCCGATACCAGGACAATGCCGGCAACGGCCAAATCGGTCCACCCTACCGTTTCCATGATCTCCTGCCCGCTATGTTAGGTCTGACACGTCGGCAAGCTGCTGAACGATGTCCGGCAGACGCACGATCTCGATGCATTCCATGCCGGCGGCGATGCTGCCGTGCGGCGGCGGCATCAGGGCCCGCGTAAAGCCCAGTTTGGACGCCTCTCTCAGCCTTGCTTCGGTATGCGCCACCGGTCTCACCTCTCCCGACAGGCCGATCTCGCCGAAGGCCACGGTTCGCTCCGGCACCGGGCGGTCTCCCAGCGAGGAGACCAACGCCGCCACCACGGCCAAATCCGCGGCCGGCTCCGAGACCCGTAAGCCACCGGCGACGTTGAGATACACATCGTTGGCGCCCACGGCAAGGCCGCAGCGTGTTTCGAGCACCGCGAGGATCATCGCCAGGCGTGCCGAATCCCAGCCCACGACCGCGCGGCGCGGGGTGCCAAGCGGCGACGGCGAGACCAGGGCCTCGATCTCGACCAGCATGGGCCGGGTGCCCTCCATGCCGGCGAAAACCGCGGCGCCCGAGACCGGCGTCTCGCGCTCGGCCAGGAACAGGGCGGAAGGATTTGTGACTTCGCCAAGGCCCGCATCGGTCATTTCGAAGACGCCGATCTCGTCGGTGGCGCCGAAGCGGTTCTTCACGGCACGAAGAATGCGGAACTGGTGGCCGCGCTCGCCCTCGAAGTAAAGCACCGTGTCGACCATGTGCTCGAGCACCCGCGGGCCGGCGATCTGGCCCTCCTTGGTGACATGGCCGACCAGCAGCACGACGCTGCCGCGGCGCTTGGCGAGGCGGATCAGCTCCTGGGCGCTGGCGCGCACCTGGGCGACCGTGCCGGGGGCCGATTCGAGGGAATCCACATACATG